>DATGXZ010000047.1:0-9089 GCA_035298445.1 Flavobacterium sp. | reverse complement strand
GGGTTCGTTCATGTCGTTCCACACACCTTTCACGCCGATATCGGCAATGAGTTCTTTGAAGAGTCCGGCCCACCATTCGCGTACGGCCGGATTAGTATAATCAGGGAAGTTGCATTCGCCCGGCCATACTTTTCCTTTCATATAAGGTCCGTCGGCACGTTTACAGAAATAGTCGTTGGCGAGCGCTTCCTGGTAGACCCAATAGTCGTTGTCGATCTTGATGCCCGGGTCGATGATGACGATGGTCTTGAAACCGTCTTCTGCCAACTCGGCCACCATTTTCTTCGGATCGGGGAAGTATTCTTTGTTCCAGGTGAAACAGCGGAAGCCTTCCATATAATCGATGTCGAGGTAGATGGCGTCGCACGGAATGCTGAGTTCCCGGAACTTTTCGGCCACTTCGCGCACCTTACTTTCCGGATAATAGCTCCACTTACACTGGTGGTAGCCCAGGGCCCACATCGGTGGCATTTCCGGAACACCTGTGAGTTGTGTATAGGACGTCACGACATCCGACATTTGCGGACCGTAGAAGAAATAGTAGTTCATCTCGCCTCCTTCGGCCCAGAAGCTGGTTACATTCCGCCGCTCGCAACAGAAATCGAAGCCGGTGCGGAAGGTATTATCGAAAAAGATACCGTAAGAGATCTTGTGGTGCAGACCGATGTAGAACGGCACGACCTTATATAAAGGTTCCTGGTCGCGATGGAAGGCGTATTGGTCGGTTGCCCAGTTCTCAACGCGCTTCCCTTTTAAGTTGGAATGTGACGCTTTGTCACCCATTCCGTAGAAGCTTTCACCTTCGCGCGAGTGCTTGCTCATTTTGACGATGTTGCCTCCGAAATGGTAGCTTTCTTCCCAGTGGAAGCCTTTCTCGTCTTCAAGAATCAGGTGGCCTTCGATATCGTACAGGCCGACCCGCATGTCGTTCTTGCGAACGCGACAGAGCACTTTACTCGTCTGGATTTGCCAGTATTCTTTATATTCTTTGACCTCGAGGAAATTGTAGCCATGCGATTGGTTGGGATCGATGGCATAGGAAAAATCCTTGCTAAAGTAGCCCTTCGCCGTATACCGGAAGCGCAACAGGCTGTCACGCAGTACCGTTACCTTGAGGATGACGTTATTGTGGGAATGGAAAAAAATGGAATCTCCTTCATGGACCACCGACGCGATCCCGCTGGGATACTGGTCGCCCTTAAACTCTAGTTCAGTATTGGTGATCATGCGCTTGTTTTGTGCAAAAAACCAAAAATACAAAGATGGGGACGATTACGACCGGACGGTCCTTAGGAGTTATCAACGATAACGATTGAGTTTGGGGAAAAGCAGGAATACCAGCGAATTAAAGCAGCAGAACATAGGAAATTACTGCTGGCTGAAAGTGTCGCCCGCATTTGAACCAACCGCGTTCATTGAAAAAAATAAAAGATTATATAGCTGACAATCAATCGATAAAAACGTCCGTTCAAAAAAAACACCTATTCCGTGCAACGTTTTGGCCGTCTATGTCGTCTAGTGCCCGGACGCCGACAGACAAATTCCGTATATTTAGCCGTCAGACGTCCCTAAAACAAATACTAACCTTATGATTCGAAAGCTCCTCTCCTATTTTCTGGCCGTATTCGCCCTGCCGGCGCTGGCCCAAACCAATGCCCGGATCGTCGACTCCAAATCCGGCGAGAGTATTCCGTATGCGACCATCACCTACAACCAGGGTGAGCACCTGATTTCCAATGATGACGGTATTTTTACCGTTCCCGCCAATACCTCTGACGACACGGTATTGACGGTGACCTTCCTGGGGTACACGCCCAAACAGGTACGTGTAGCGGATCTGTCAGGAAAAGACCCGGTCATCAAGATGGACGTCGGTGTCTTTGAACTGCAGGACGTACAGGTCCAAAAACCCGACGCCAACGCCATCATGGCAGGCGTACGGCAAAATCTTTCGAAAAACTACGGCCGTTTGGAAAAGCCTATCAAAAACCGGGTTTTCATGCGCTCGGCGAGCACGTTCCGCCCTAAGCAAATAGAGGTTGAGATTACCAAATCGACCGGCTTTACCAAGAAAAACCTCGAGCAGGTCAACCAGGAAATCGGCGCCCTCAGCCGTTCGCTTAAGGCACAGCCACCCAAAGAATATAGTGACCGCCTTTTTGATTATGTCCTTTCGATGAAAGCGGGTAAGAACGGTACTCCCTATCCGGAATCCAAATTGCGCATGTTCAAGGCGGTGAAAATCAAGAACGAAAACCGTTCTACCGACCTTGATGAGTTGCAGCAGACGGCGATGAAGACGCTTTTGAAACATATCGACACCACTAAATACTACCGTATGAAAAGCGGTTGGTTTGGTTCAAAGGATACCATCGACCTGACCGACAAAAAAGAGAAAAAGAAGAACCCGCTCAAAGAACTCAATGCCTCGAAATATAAAGTACAGGAAGTGTTGGGTGCTCTTAGTCCGTTGAACAGCAAAACCCTCGACTTCATCAATACGCCTGATCGGTATGAGTATAAATATGAGGGCGCTGTTTATTCCGATGAAACCGACTGGGTGTATGTCATCAGCTTTACACCCGACAGCCGAAAGGCAAAGTTCCTGGGGAAACTCTATGTGTCACAGTCTGATTTTGCCATCGTACGGATGGACTACCAACTGGAGGAAGGCGAAAAACTCGAAGGTATCAACCTGAAGTTACTGCTGGGCATCAAATTCGCCGAAAACGTCGCAAAAGGGACTGCCATCTTCCGGAAAGACCCTGATGGTCAAGGCTATTACCTGCAATATGGCGCCCATGAGTCCGGAAGTTATTTTTACCTACACCGTCCCCTCAAGCTGATTGAGATTACGAAAGACCGCAGCGAGCGTGATGTCGTCGCTTTTGAATTCAAGATCGAAGGCAACCAATCGGAGAAAACCGAATACCTCAACCTATCGCGCAGCACATCAAGCGAAAGCGAATTCGACGAATTGAAGGAGGCGGAGTTCAAGTACCAGGTCCTTAGAAAGTACGACCCCAATATGTGGAAAGATTACGGCGCCATCGCCCCGCTGGAAGAAATGAAGCAGTACCAGGCAAGTGAATAGCAAAAGGCCCCAGAAAATGGGGCCTTTTTAATGTTATCAATTTTGCCTGCGGGTTTTGTTTTCAGCGCTTTTTACAAGGTAAAAACCACTACACCCAATGGCGGTAGGGTGATCGAAGCGGAAAACTCACGCCCGTTCCACGGCTCTTTGTCGATCTTGATCGATTTTCCATTCAGCACGCCGCTGCCGCCAAAATCGGCATGGTCACTGTTGAATACTTCGGTGAGCTTGCCTTTCGCGGGCAAGCCAATGCGGTAATCGGTGCGGACGACCGGCGTGAAGTTACAGACCACCACGACGTCCTGTTTTGGGTTCTCGCCTTTGCGGATGTAACTCAATACCGCATTCTGGTGATCGGAATAGGAAATCCATTCGAAGCCGTCCGGACTGAACTGTTTCTCGTATAAGGCCGGATGTGAGGTGTATAGTTTATTGAGCGCGGCAATGGTCTTCCGGATGCCTTCGTGGTAGCCAAACTGCAGTAAGTGCCAGTCGAGCGACCCGTCGAATTTCCACTCTGCCGATTGTCCGAACTCATCCCCCATAAACAGCAATTTGGCGCCGGGGTGGGTGAACATATAGCCATACAAAAGACGGAGATTCGCGAAGCGCTGCCATTCGTCGCCGGGCATACGGCCCAGGATCGAGCGTTTTCCATACACCACCTCATCGTGCGACAGTGGCAACATGAAGTTCTCGGAGAACGCATACGTCATCGAAAACGTGAGGTCGTTCTGGTGGTATTTGCGGTAAATCGTCTCGCGTTTGAAATACTGTAATGTATCGTGCATCCATCCCATCATCCACTTCATGCCAAAGCCAAGGCCTCCGGCAGACGTCGGACGCGATACCATAGGGAAGGATGTACTCTCTTCGGCAATCGTCTGTACGCCCTCGAACATGGTATAGACCGCTTCATTGAAGTCTTTAAGGAAGCTGATCGTTTCAAGGTTTTCGCGACCGCCAAACATGTTTGGTTCCCATTCCCCGTCGTTTCGGGAATAATCGAGATAAAGCATCGACGCTACGGCATCCACGCGGAGTCCGTCAGCGTGGTAGCGGTCGAGCCAGAAAATGGCATTGGAAATCAGGAAGGCGCGTACTTCATTACGCCCGTAGTTGAATACGAGGCTTTTCCAGTCGGGATGATAGCCCTTGCGTCGGTCGGGATGTTCATAAAGGTGCGACCCGTCGAAAAACCCGAGTCCGTGCGCATCTTCCGGAAAATGCGACGGCACCCAGTCGAGGATGACGCCGATACCTGCCTGGTGCAATTTATCGACCAGTACCATGAAATCCTGCGGCTTGCCGAAGCGGGACGTAGGCGCATAATACCCCACCAATTGATAGCCCCATGACGGATCGTACGGGTATTCCATGATGGGCATGAACTCGACGTGCGTAAAGCCGGTTTCTTTCACATAGTCGACTAATTGGTCGGCCATTTCAAGATACGTCAGGAATTTCCCTTCAGCGTTGCGGCGCCACGAGCCCAAATGGACTTCATACACGGAATACGGCTTGTCGAGTCCGTTCTTGTCTTTCCGCGACGTCATCCACGATTTGTCTTTCCACTTATAGTCGAGGTCCCACACCACCGAAGCGGTTTGCGGCGGATGCTCACAGAACAACGCGAACGGATCGGCTTTTTCGGTTATAGCCCCGCTATTGGATTGTATTTTATACTTGTATCGTGTTCCTTTCTCTACGCCAGGAATAAAGCCTTCCCAAATTCCGGAACTGTCCCAGCGTACCATTAACGGATGTTGTCCCTGCACCCAGTAATTGAAGTCGCCAATCACTGACACCGAGCGGGCGGCGGGGGCCCAGACGGCAAAATATACCCCTTTTACACCGTCGACTTCGGTGAGGTGCGCGCCGAGTTTTTCATACAGCCGGAAATGCTTACCGGCTTTGAAAAGATTGATATCGAATTCGGAAAAGAGCGAATACGGCTGTACAGCATTCATGGTTGGATAGTTGGTTTAGGAGATAAACATACGGAAAAACGGTGAATTTTTCGATTCGATGCTGAAATGTCACCAACGAAAAGCCTGTGTGCCGTATTCCACTACCGGATACGCTTCACTTGCAACTGTCATTTCGCGATTGTGCAGCCCCTCTTCCTGCTGCAATCCGTTAAAACTATCATTTTTCCTCTCGAATTGAGAGAAAGGGGCGATGTTGTGCGCTGCCGGAACGGTCTTTCTCTCTTTGAGAATGTGAAAAAGGTTAATTGGATCGCGAGTTCGCACATCCTGATTACGAAAAAGGTTAATAGGATTCTAAAAATGCTTTTGTGGAATGTGAAAAAGGTTAATAGGATTGCGAGTATGCAACTGCGGACAACAAGAAAGGTTAAGGAGATTGCAAAAATGCTTTTGTGGAATGTTAAAACGGTTAATGGGACTGCGAGTATGCAACTGCGGACTACAAGAAAAGTTAAGGAGATTGCAAAAGTGTTTTTGTGGAACGTGAAAAAGGTTAATGGGATTACGATTTAGCACATCCTTCATGGAGGAAAGCGGTGTTGGGTGTTGGGTTTTGGGTTTTGGGTTTTGGGTTAGTGGGGTTCACGCAAGAAAACATTGCATAGGGTTGGGTTTTGAGTTTTGGGTTTTGGGTTTTGGGTTAGAGGGGTTCACGCGAGAAAACAGTTGCAAAGGGTTGGGTTTTGGGTGTTGAGTTTTGAGTATTGAGTTTTGATTTAGAAGGGGTTCACGCGAGAAAACATTTCAAAAGGGTGGAGTTTTGAGGGCTGCGTTCTGAGTGGAAGCGTACCTTGTAGTCGGGACGGGGCAGATGTTGTTTGACGTATTGGGGCTTGTTTTCACTGTCAACTGTCAACTGTCAACTGTCAACTATAAACCCTGAACCCTCAACCCCTTTTAAAACATTCGTTTTTCTTGAATTTCGACTTTTAACTAACTTTGAGGCAGCCGCCCAATCCTAAAGGCTGGTAGTGCAATGGGGCCGAACAGGTCGCGGCGGGAACCGAATGAAAAAGAAACATATGAACCGAATTGTATCGATCTGGTCGGGGCAGGTTACCCCCGTGCGCACAGTGCTGGCCCTTGCGCTCTTGCTGTTTACGCAAGTCGGCTTTTCCCAAAGCCAAAAAACAGCGATTGTGGGCACGTGGCTCAACGAAGAGAAAGTAGCGAAAATCGAAATCTACCAGTATGGTGAAAGGTTTTTTGGAAAAATCGTGTGGCTAAAGGAGCCCAACGAGAACGGGCGGCCTAAAACCGACCAAAAAAACCCGGACAAAGCCAAACATAAAACGCCTCTGCTGGGTTTGCCGATTCTAAAAGATTTTGAGTTTACGGGAAAATCGACTTGGGAAAACGGTACGATCTACGATCCGAAAAATGGCAAAACGTATTCGTGTTACCTGACATTGCAACCCGATAAGACACTGAAAGTAAGAGGCTACGTTGGTGTATCGATGCTGGGACGGACCACCATCTGGACGAGGGCCAACTGACCTTCACCCGTCAGGGTGCTACATGTGCTAGCTCATCTACAGATAAAGGAACGGTATAGACAAACGACAGAACCCAATTAATAATTGTATTCGTCAGATCCCCATTTCAATCTGTAACCGTACATACCAATTTCCCTTTGTCGAGCCGTCGAAATACTCGAGGCGGTCATAATTGACCTCACCCTGTAGCTTGAAGGCATGCTCCCACAGGTATTTGGTCACACCCAGACTGAATTCGCGGGTATCGGGCGCCAGTGTTTCAATAGACTGGGATACCCGTTGGCTCGAAAAACGGCCGATGATTTCGTAATTGGACCGAAACAGGTAGCTTGCCTGGGCATCATAACCCGAACCCGTAAACACATACCGCAATCGGGTGGTGTCGAGTGGGTCGACCGTAATGGGGCTTTTCGGGGTTGACCGGGAAAAATAGGCACCCATGAAGGCCCACCCGTTGTATTTGAACATGGCGTCGAGCAACAACGTTTTCATCGTTCGGGGTTCGAATAGGTCGTCGCCCAACTGTCCGCCCGTGCGGAGCGCCTGGTTATTCTGCTGGAAAGCGCCCGACACGAGTAGTTTTGGTTTGGATTCGCGCATCAGGTCGCCTTCGAAAAAGGTACCGTCCTTCGTGAAGGAACCTAAGGGATAAAGTTCCAGCTTCCCCGTAAGGGCCACCCCATCGTCGGCCTGCCCGGTGGCATTACGTCCTTCCCCTGTGCTGACCGCAGTACGCACTACATAACTGAAACGCTCCTGGTGTTCATGCAGGTAGTGTGCCTGGAAACCGAAATCACGGTCGATGTTGAATTTGGCGTTGTTGATCGTACGATCGGTAAGTTGCAGCGCCCCGGATGAATTGACGCGTTGACGGTTGCCGGGAAGTTTCGTTTGTCCGAAACCAAAAATCCACCGTGCATTGGGACGGTAAAACACGACGGCATCGCGGATGATATTGAGATTCTCCCCTTCTTTCACCTCCCCCACATCGCCCGGTGCGAACGACAACTGAAGGGCATAAAGAAATTTAGGATTACCCACGAATCCGTCAAATCGGAGTCGCAGGCGTCGGATTTGCCCGTCATACGCTGGTTTTTCTCCTTCTTCATCCAAGTAGGTGACCCTGTTCTGAATGCGAAAACGGAGGTTCAACTGGAAAAGGCTGTCAGGCGAGGTAATACCAATCCCTTTGCCGAAATTGTAATAGGGTAGCGAAGCAAGGTGGAGGTCGTTGGTGTTCTTGTTTTCAGGGGTTACCTGCGCCTTACCGAAACCAGTCACCAGAAGCGCGCACAGCAGCCAGCCGTATCTCATCATCAGGAAATTGTTGTCGTTGTGTTATGTGTACGCAAAAATAGCGTTTCCCAAGCGTCCAAAAAAGCCAGATACGATTACCTTTGCCGAAATTTGAACAAGCATGGCCATTACGTACCTCGGATACCATTTCACAGTTGAACCGAAAGAGCCGGGCGCAGAGATATTGCTGGCGGAACTGGGCGAAACGGCCTTTGAGAGTTTCGTGGAAACGGAAGACGGTATTACCGCGTATGTGCAACAAGCGTTGTGGGACGCCGACATCCTTTCGGGCATCTACATCCTGGAATCGCCGGAATTCCGGATTTCCTATACCGTCGAGGAAATCGAGCAGGTCAACTGGAATTCGGAATGGGAGAAGAATTTCGAACCCATTGATGTTGACGGACGCTGCCACGTTCGGGCGCCTTTCCATCCAGCGAGTGGTGCGGAGTATGAAATCGTCATCGAACCCAAGATGAGCTTTGGTACGGGGCACCACGAGACGACCCACATGATGATCCAACACCTGCTTGAAACCGACGTAACAGACATGAAGACGTTGGATATGGGCTGTGGCACGGCTATCCTGGCAATACTCGCAGAAATGAAAGGGGCGCATCCTATTGACGCCATCGACATCGATGAATGGTGTTACCTGAACTCCATCGAAAACGCCGAACGGAATAACTGCCAACACATTACAGTGTATGAAGGGGATGCTTCGCTTCTTCCGGGCAAACGCTACGACCTGATCATCGCGAACATCAACCGCAATATCCTTTTGCAGGATATGAACACTTACGTCAGCTGCCTGGAACCGGGCGGCACGCTGTTGTTAAGCGGATTTTACGAAGAGGATATTCCGTTTATCGATGCGTCGTGCGTAGAAAACGGACTTACCTTTGTAGCAAAGCATACGCGCCACAATTGGGTGGCCTTGAAATACCATAACTGATGGCTGTAATCGAAAAAGTAAAAGAAGCCGTTTTATTGGAGGAAGCCGTGGGGCACCTCAACGAAATCGTACTTTTCAACGATGACGTGAATACGTTCGACCATGTCATCGAGACGCTTATCCGGGTATGTAAACATACGGCGGAGCAGGCAGAACAGTGTGCCATCATCGTACATTACAAAGGAAAATGCACGGTGAAGACCGGCACCTTCGAGGAACTGAAGCCGCAATGCACCCAATTGCTGGAAGCCGGACTC
>DATGXZ010000046.1:0-6550 GCA_035298445.1 Flavobacterium sp. | reverse complement strand
GGCTTCCAGTCGCAGATCCTGTTGCCGTGGGGTATTACGAATAATATGTCGTACTTCTTCCTGCCAAAAGGGGTTTGGGAGATTTACCGTATCGACAAGCCGATCCAGAGTCTGGATATTTCGTTCAATAAGGATTTTATGGATAAGAAACTCCGCGTCGGCCTCCACGCCTTCGACATCTTCAACGTAAATGAAGTGAATGCGTATGTCACCGGGCGGAACCTTGACACCCGCTTCTACGAGAAGCAGGACAGCCGGGTATTCCGGGTATCGCTTACCTACAATTTTGGTAACCTGAAACTGGAAAAAGAGAACACCGACATCAACGTGGAGAAAGCCAACGGTGGCGGTGGTGGATTATAAGTTATTGTTTAGGTTGATAGTGCAGGACCCGGTCATTTGGCCGGGTTTTGCCATTTAAGACACCGTCACTTTTCTAACTGGCTTTTCAGCTCTTCAATCTCTTTCTTAAGCTGGGCGATGTATTCGCGTTGCAATTGGATTACGTAGCGCTCTTCCTCAACGGTAGACGAACTTTCGGGCACGGGCGGATAGGCGTTTCGGATCATATTGCCTTTTCCGGTCAGTAGCCATTCGGCCGAAATCTCGGGAAAGGCCGCCAGGATGTGGTTGAGGGTCTCATCTTTCACGTTGGCATTGCGTTTCAACGCCACCTGGATGGAGTTGTTCGACATGCCGATTTTCTTTTCGAATGCGCTGACAGACAGGTTTTTGTCTTTGATGATTTGCCGAATACGTGCAATTGGCTTTTCCACTTCCATGGGTAGCAGCGAACTTTTTTCTATTTTTTGTTGGAAAAAGTGTACAAAAATTAGAAAGTTGTTTATATTTGTTTCGTTCCCCTGCAATATAGCGCTTTTCAGATGTTATGACATTAGAACAGTTGAAAAAAATGATGCGTTATGGCGATTACGCCACGCTGTCACGCATGCTTGAGATCAACCCAGAGGCGGCCAAAATGCGGCTTCTTCGCGGAGATGCGAAGGCCATGGAGGCCATGCAACTTTTGATAGAGAGCAGGGAGAAATTAATAAGAGATTATATCGATAGCAAGGAAGGGGCTAGACTTGGAAATACTCCGTAACTAACCATTAAAACGCGATATACCATGATTACGCACACACTTTAGCACTGCGTGCAGTGTACCCGGTCTTAGAAAGGATCGGGTGGGGGCTTCCTGCCCACTTCTTGCCTACGGAACCCAATGGGGTTACGGAACGGCGCTTTTCAATCATTATTAATGCCATATAGCTATTGTATCAGTATGAGAACTCGATTTTCCTTTTGTGTCCTTGCGTGTTTCGGACTCGCGGTCCTTGCTTCCTGTTTAGATGAAACGAATACATCCGGTGGTATATCCCCCAAAAATACCCTTCCCGCAATCGGCCTCTCTTCGGACGAACAGGCGGGGAAGGCGGATGACACGTTTCCAAAGCCTGTTTTACGGAAAAGTGTGCGCGACACCTATGGCGTGGTGTCGGCCAACCCGTATGACCCTATCATGTTGGGCGATCGAAAAAAGCGCGATGATGACCTTTAGCTGCGTCGGTATGTAGTAGGAAATCGACGCCTATCCGATACTCTCGATGCCCGGTAATCTGATTCCGGAACGGCGAGATCGGGATGGATATGCCTTGCGGCCAATCGCAAAACGATAGGTGGGGTTTTCTGTATGTGTCAAGGGTGTTTCCTTGGAGCTCGACACGAAGTGACAGTGTTTTCAGGTTGTAGTGCTTCCGCGGAAGGGGCGTAACCCATTGGTCGGACAGACTGTTCCGGACGACCTGCTACGCACCTATAAATTATACGAAATCAAAAGAATGGTAAAGGAAGAGGCTTACCACCTCAATGATGAGCAGACATTGTTTCATTGATGTCTAACCCGACGGATTTTATCTGCGTTTTCGGACGACGGCTTGCAGATTGGATCCCGAACCAGCACAAGTAGGTGGTTCCGCACATGGTAAATAACGTCAACATCACAAGAAGGTGCCACACTTCCTGGGATTATTTAGTGGCCTTCTGGAAACTACCTGGGTTTCCAGAAGTACTGATCAGGAAAACAGTTATCAATCTGTCATTTCAAACCAATACATACGGAATGACGTAATATTTTCTAATTATGAGAAAAATAGTTTTCGGCTTACTTGCTATTTTGTATTTTGGATTCAATGGTTATACGCAGGACAGGGCGGATGGAGATTTGACCCCTCTTGTTGTAATGGAAGACACCAACGAAGCCTCGTTGAAGCTTTCCTGCACCAAGATAAACGTGGGGATCAACATTCTGGTCGCCTGGGCCTCCGTTGACGTTTACATTGGCTGTGGATTTCCTCCGGATCACCTATATCCGACCGGATGTAAGCCGATAAGCGAAAAAATGTGCAAGATAATCGAAGATATGGACCAGCATAAAACGGGTTATGCTTTGAATATAAGGGACTTTTTCAAGGATGTGGACTGTACAAAGGTGACCGAGCTGGAAATCACAAAAAGTGACCAATGGTTAGATGATAACGGGCAAACGGTCACTATCAGGTTAGGTAAATACCCTGTCGACTCTGAGGGTCACTTTAATTTGGAAATCGTAAAAACGAGGTAAACGTATTATGGAGAATAGTAAAGCTAAAAGGATTTACGCATTCATTGTTGATGCAATCATTTCAAATTTCATCGGGTTACTGTTTTTCTCGATTTTTGACATAGATGAAAACGTAACGACCGGGAGTTTGGATGGTTTAGATGCGAACATACGTTACGGGCTCTCCCTACAAATCGTTGTATTTCTGTTGTATAATCTAAGCTTCGATTGTATCAATGAAGGTATCACCTTTGGCAAATTAGTATTTTCCATTAAAGTGGTACCTAGTGAAAGCCGGAAAGAGACGGCAGTGCCGATGCGCATAGTGAGAACGATCTTAAAAATGATCAGTACCATTTTTCTACCTGTTTCGGCGCTCCTTTATTTGTATAACGGCGTTACCATCCACGAACGATTTTCCAAGACGAAAACTATCCGTTACCAGAAGAACTGATTGTTTGGAAAAAAGTAACGTAACCTATGAAATCAATGGTGTTGTTGGTAGTACTTACGGTGCTACCAATGCCCTTTTATGCACAGTCAGATTTAGACAAAGTGCTAAAAGGAGGAGAGATTCTGGTCAATGGACTGTCTTTTTTTAGTGGCGGGAAGTCCAAAAGTAAATCCGCAAATTCCAAAACAATCGAGAGCGTGTGCGTAAAGAACAAACTTGCCGACAAGATTGTTTTTAGAATTACAGGGACGAACGAGGAAGGCGACGAAGTCAAGAAAGAAATGGTTGTCCAGAAAGATGGAAAAGAATGCGTTTTTGAACTACCAAAAGGCATCTATACCTATGAAATTGTGTTGGCAAATAAAGAGATATTCAAAAAAGGCGAATACAAATTCAATGATGACATTACAATTACGGTCAAAGAGGAATAACCTATGTGGGCGGTATCTACCTGGCTAATCACGTAATTCCATTGCGTCATCACTTGAAATTGACCGCCTGACCAATGGCACAGGAAACCCCTTACTGCAACTGTGTTAGAAGTGAACCCGGCATTACATATGCCGGGTTTTTTAGTATTACTTCACGACTTTCTTCACGACGGTTGCTTTGGCTGTTTCTATCGTAACAAAATATAAACCGCTGGGCAGGCTGCTTGTATCGACAGAGGTAATCCCTATCGACTGCAGGACCTGTTTTCCCGCCACATCAAAGAATGTCGCCGACCTCACCGGCGTCGGACTTGTAATATCCAGTCGGGTGGTCATGGGATTAGGACTTACCAGCACCGTTGGTTCGGTATCAAAAGCGGGTGCCGACAAAAACGCCCCTTCTGCCGCCTCATAGACGGTATTGTCCTGATTGATGCCCAGTAGGGCGATGTTGATCTGCGTTCGGGTCGACTTGAATAGCGGCCAGTTGTCGCCGTCACGGTAATAGCGATAGGTCGTTTGCACGTAGGTGCCGACGTTTCCGAAGCCGGGGTAGGTAACCTGTAGCGTTTCTACGGTTTTAAGGCGTCCGACCACCACCGCGTCATACATCGGAAAATTGTTGGTCATCGTTCCATAGGCGTCATATTCCGCAATCATCGTACCTGAAAAGGTGCCGGAGTAGGCGCCGTACACATAACTTCCCGCTGTCGTGTCGACCGTCAGATCTCCGTAGGCTTTGGGGAAAGCACCGACTTCAGGGGTGTCACTATATACCAGGGAAATGGCAGGGGTGATGTTTGCCAGGGTGTAGCGTCCCTCTTCCGACGAATAGACCGTACTTGTGACGGCGGTCGACGCGATATTCATACCGGTAGTGACCATTTCCACGCCCGGATAATCGGCTGATTCGTTGGTGGTGGCATCGCGGTTGTAATAGTGCGTCGCGAGTTCCGGAATTTCGATCGACGTAAAATTCCAGACTTTGTCGAAACCGGCCGGCCCTTCGTCAAGTCCCGTTGGGTTGATCATATAGTAATTCCGAAAGTTGTATCCGTCCCACCATTCCAACAAATTATTTCCGCCGTTCAGCATATTAAGGGGCGGTTGGGCGAATGTCGGGAGCGCGATAAATACCAAAAGTAGCAGTCGTTTCATAGGCGTGACATTTGTTCAAATATACGCAATAAAAAAAGTCCGTCACATAGTAACGGACTCTTTGTTCTGTTTTTCAATGGATTATCCTAAGAATGGATAGCGATAATCCTCTGGCGTCACAAACGTTTCTTTGATGGTTCGCGGCGACACCCAACGCAACAGGTTCTGCATCGAACCGGCCTTGTCGTTCGTGCCTGAAGCCCGTGCGCCCCCAAACGGTTGCATACCCACGACCGCTCCGGTTGGTTTGTCGTTGATATAAAAGTTGCCTGCCGAATTCACCAACGCCGTAGTCGCTTCGGCAATTGCGTAGCGGTCCTGGCTGAAGACGGCTCCCGTGAGGGCGTATTCCGATGTGCCGTCAACCAGTTTCAGGGTTTCGGCCCACTTCGCATCTTCGTAAACATAAATCGTCACCACCGGTCCGAACAACTCGGTTTCCATGGTCGTATACTTCGGATTGGTCGTGACAATGACAGTCGGTTCAATAAACCATCCTTTTGATTTATTATAACCGCCACCCACGATGATTTCGGCATCCGCATCCTGTTTCGCCTGGTCGATATACTTCGCCAGTTTGTCGAAAGAGGCTTCATGGATCACGGCCGTCACGAAGTTCGACATATCCTCCGGCGAGCCCTGCTTCATCGATTTAACATCCGCGATCAGTTGCTCTTTCACGGCCGGCCACAAACTTTGCGGGATGTAGGCCCGTGATGCCGCCGAACATTTCTGTCCCTGAAACTCAAAACCACCCCGCGTGATGCCTGTCACCACCTGACGCACGTTGGCACTAGGGTGCGCCAATACGAAGTCTTTGCCCCCAGTTTCGCCCACAATTCTCGGATAGGTTTTATAGGTATGGATATTTTCGCCGACTTTCTTCCACAATTCCTTGAAGACGAAAGTCGAACCGGTGTAGTGGATGCCCGCGAAATCCGGACTCGCCAACAGCGTGTCCGAAATCATGACCGGGTCACCGAATACGACGTTGATAACGCCATCCGGAACACCGGCTTCCTTGAATACGTCCAGGATGATCTTAGCCGAAAATACCTGGCTGTCGCTAGGTTTCCATACTACCACATTACCCATCATCGCCACACACGACGGCAGGTTAGCCGCGATTGCCGTGAAGTTGAACGGTGTGATGGCGTACACAAACCCTTCGAGAGGGCGGTATTCGACACGGTCCCAGGTCGAGGAATCCGATTTTGGCTGGTCGTTATAAATCTGCGTCATGAACTCAACGTTGTAGCGCAGGAAGTCAATCAACTCACACGCCGCGTCGATTTCCGCCTGGTGGATCGTCTTCGATTGTCCGATCATCGTCGCTGCGTTGATGCGGGCGCGATACGGTCCGGCAATCAGTTCGGCCGCTTTCAAAAAGATAGCCGCGCGTTGCTCCCATTGAAGGGAGGCCCATGCCTCACGGGCTTCAAGCGCCGATGCGATGGCCTGCTCTACATGTGCTTTTTCTGCCAGATGGTATTTTCCGACTACATGCTGGTGATCGTGTGGCGGACGGATATCCCGGGTGTTGCCGGTATAGATCCGTTCTGTCCCGATGTGCAACGGCACGTCGATGGTTTCATTCCACAGTTTTTTGTAGGCCGCGAGCACAGCCTCCCGCTCCGGACTACCCGGCGCATACGATTTGACAGGTTCGTTCACCGCTTTCGGAACCTGGAAAAAACCTTTTGGCATAATATATTTTTTAAGGATTGTCAAAAAAAGTACCGCAAAGATACGAATTCGGTTGCAGTCGCGTGTTAGTCGCGGTTTCAGTCGCAGTCACAGTCACAGTCACAGTCGCAGTGGAAGTAGCGTAGTGTAGAAAGAACGAGGAAGGCTTTGCGTTTGGGTGTCGTATGGGGTGTGGTTTGGGGTTCTTTAACGGGAACC
>DATGXZ010000045.1:0-3839 GCA_035298445.1 Flavobacterium sp. | reverse complement strand
CTTACATAATAGGTGCCGGCTGCCAATACCGTAGCGCCTGTCAGGGCCGTGCCATTCGCAGGAACGTTGTACCATTTCAAGGCCGTGCCGGTCGCCTGTAGGTTCGCCACCGTTGCGCCCGTGCAGAAGGTTTGCGTTGCGCTGGCTGTAGGCAGTGGAGTGGCAATTGCGGTTACCGCCAATCGCATTGGCGATTCGCAGGTACCGTTGCTTTGCGACGCATAATAGGTCGTGCCTGTCGTAACCGGCGTATTAGCGGCCAAAAGCGTTCCGCCTGTTGCAGCAGTGTACCACTTGATGTTGGTACCCGTTACCGTAAAGCTGGCGAGTGTCGGATTATTACAGACAATCTGGTTAGCACTTCCGGTTGGCGCCGATGGCGAGGTTGACGTGGTGGTAAAGGTATAAGCCTTGGTATTTAAGTTGAATGTAATATTGTAGGTACATCCTACAACGGGGATGTTCTGTCCATCCTGGATGCCTGTTCCAGTTGGGAAGGTCGCGCCACCCCAGTTTAAGTTCCAGGCACCGTTAAGGCGGAATTTCACTTCACCAGTGGTCAATGTGTAATTATTCAACGTAAAGTTAACGCCGTCAACAGATGACATAAATACATCCGTGCCCCAACCCAATGCAGCCGTGCCTACAAGGCCCACTACTGGTGCCTCGCAACTTACCGAGCGTGTTCGGTTGACCTGCTCCGCACCACAATTGGCGTTGGTGTGCATGAAGTAGCGGATGGTTCCCGTTGTAGTCCCCGAATACCAAACTACAGGTGTCTGGCCACTAGCAAATACGATATTACCAGTTGCATTTGTAATCGTCAGATAATCAGTAGCGACGGACGAAGTGAACGTATAGTATTTACCTGCGGTGATGTTTACATTTGCATACTCTCCTGCCCATGAAGCTGTTGAAATCACCTGGGCGGAACCATCGCAGTTGGGTATGGTAAACGTACCGGGCGGATACACCCCAAAGACGCCGGTCGTGCCGTTACAGCTCGCTGCGACTACCGTAGTAAAACTGCCAGCCGATACCCAGTTACCCACCGACGACCCACCGCAGGCAGATCGTATCCATGCGTAATACGTTTGGCTCGGATTGAGTCCGGTGATATTCGCCTGGCCGACTGCTGGAAAAGTACCCGTCGGGGTCGTTGCGCTATTCGGTGCCACATTGGTACCTGCGAAGTAATACTGGTATCCGGATGTGGGGAAGGGACTAGGGGCCGTCAAGCTTACAAAGGCGGAATTGGAAGTGACGTTTATAATCGAAACATTGGTCGGATCTCCACAAACTGTGGCCGCCAGGGTAGTGAAGCTGCCCCCGTATACCCAGTTACTCTTGTCGGTGTTGTTACATGCCGACCGCACCCAAAAATAATACGTAGTGGAAGGATTCAGGTTGCCAATAGGCGCAGCTAACGTGGGCGAACTTCCCGTTGGCGCGGTAGTGTATTGCGGTGCCACCGCACTCGACGTGCTGACATAAAACTCATAATTTGCGGCCTGCGACGTACTAAAGTTCCAGGACAGCAATGCACCGGAACTCGTCACATTCGAGCTTGTCAGCGAAATCGGCGATACGCAAACCGTGTTATCACAGGTGATATAACGATTCCGGTTGATATTCTGTGTGCCGCACGCCGAATTGGTGTGGATGTAATACCGCAATGTCACCGGTGCATTTTCAACGTTGTATACAACCGGCGTCGTGCCATAGGCCAGCACCTGCGTCCCGGTAGCATTGGTAATGGTGATAAAATCGGTGCTCACCGAAGACGCGAACGTGAGGCGTTTGTAATTGTTCGGGACAGAGATGTTCGTATACTCGCCTCCGTAGGCGTTATTCACGATCAACTCCTGAGCACCCGTGCATTGCGGTGTATATGTAGTACTCGGCCAGAGTGTTCCGGTCGTACAGCCCACAGGGACAGCAAGTGTTGTAAAGGTGATAGGCCCGGACCACGCACTTTTGGTTGCCCCACAATTGGAGCGTACCCACCAGTAATAAGTCGTACTCGCCGCGAGCGTGCCGTTGAATGTAATGTTGTTAGCGTTAAGATTCCCCGACGGTGTGGTGGCCGCGTTGGGAGCCGTGCTGGAGGTACTTATATAGTAATCATACCCACCTGAAGGCACGCTTGGCGTCGACCAGGTCAGCGTCGCCGAAGAACTGGTTACGTTGGACGATGCGAGGGTAGCGGGCTGGTTACACGTATCGGTCGCCACGATTCCCTTCTGCCGGGAAACAGAATTATCCCCACAGGATGAATTGGCGTGGAGGTAATAACGTATGACCCCGGTCACGTTGCCCGAGTTCCAGATAACAGGCGAGGTGCCCGTGGCATAGACGACCGTACCGGTGGCGTTGGTGACAGTAACATAGTCGGTTCCGACGCTACTGGTGAAGGTATATTGCTTATTGGCAAGGATGTTGATATTGGAATATTCGCCGGCCCACGCATCGGCGGTGATTTCCTCAAAACTACCCGTATAGGCAGGCGTGAAGGTCGTCTCCGGATAGAGTTCGTAAGATGCTCCGTTACACGCCTGGAAGGCGATAGTCGTAAAGGAACCTCCGGACACCCAGGCGCTCTTTGTTGCATTACAGTTCGACCGAACCCAGTAGAAATAGGTAGTCGAGGCAGTGAGTGCCGTGAGCGAATTAAGCGTCGACGCCACAGTTCCGGTAGGGACGGTGGTGGCGATAGGCGTTACGTTTGACGTACTGACGTAATAGTCATATCCGACACTTGGCGCAGTTCCGGGTGCGGACCAGTTCAGGCGGGCCGAATTCGAGGTGATATTGGTAACGTTGAGCCCGGAGGGTTGCCCGCACCCACCCGGCGTGCAGGTGATGTAGCGGATACGTCCGATATTCTCGGCAACGCAACCTGACGTTTTGTGGATGTAGTAGCGAATGACGCCTGATACCGAATTGGAGTTCCAACTCACCGGCGACGTTCCGAAAGCGTAGATGGTGCTGCCTGCGCCATCCGTTACGGTGATAAAATCCGTAGCCGTTGAACTGGCGAAAACGTACTGATTGTTCGCCGTGACATTGATCTGGGCGTACTCACCTGCCCAACAGTCGGTGTTGACGATTTCCTGGGTGCCGCTGCAGGCCGGTGTGAAAGCGGTATCGGGATACAATCCCCCGGTAACACATTGCCCAAATGCCGTTGGCATGCAACAAAGTACAGCCCATACGGCGAACAAGGTAATTTTTAACTTCATAAACGAATCTTAGATGGTTTCAACAAGCATTTTGGTTTCGCCTTTTGTACTCCTAGCGCCTTCGTGAGCGACCAGCTGACTAACGTCCGGTGACCGTTCCGAATGGGCGACGCTGCGGCTTCCTGAAAGGCGCGCCTAAGATAGTCGGCTATCGTCGCTCGCGAACGATTTACTACATAAGTGTAGTGGTTTACTTAGTAACTGCGAACAACCGGTTATCGACTATGTGAAAAAAGGGGCGGTGTGCGCATTAGGTGGTTTTGATGGAAAAATTAAGACCCCGGCACACCCTTCAGAACCTCCGTTGGAGAAAAAGTACTTCACTGTCAATTATTTACCACGTCCGGCAGCTTGAGCCTACGCTTTACGTCCTCAACCATACCGTCCAACAACCAACAATAAAAAAGCCCCTCATTTGAGGAGCTTTGTACCCGGAGCCGGGCTCGAACCTTGGCAGGTGTGAGCCCTACCTGAATTCCCATTTCGACATTGATACAAATAAAAAAGCCCCTCATCTGAGGAGCTTTGTACCCGGAGCCGGGCTCGAACCTTGGCAGGTGTGAGCCCTACCTGATTTCCCATTTCGACATTGATACA
>DATGXZ010000044.1:0-1773 GCA_035298445.1 Flavobacterium sp. | reverse complement strand
ATTGGTAACACACAAGGAACCATGCAGATGACCGCCATGAAACGACTCCTCTTTCTCTTCCTGCTCTGTTGCCAGGCCGTGTCGGCACAGGTGCAGTTCGAAGCCAAGGCGAGTAAAGCCAAACTCGGCGTCAACGAACGGCTGACGGTGACCTTTACCGTCAACGCTGACGGCGACAACTTCACGCCCCCCGCGTTTGAAGGCTTCCGGGTATTCTCGGGCCCTTTCCAGTCGGTGCAGCAAATGTGGGTCAACGGCCGCGGGTCGTTCAACAAATCGTATTCGTATGTGCTGACCCCACTTCAAAAAGGAACCTTGACCATCCGGCAGGCGAGCATCGAAATCAACGGACAGATCTACAAAACGTCACCGATAAAGGTGACAATCACCGATGCGATCCCGGTGCCTAAAGATCCGTATGCACCGCAGCTCATTGGGTATGACGACCTCCAGCTGGTGGCCGACGTATCGAAAAGCAGTCCGTATCTCAACGAGCCGATTACTGTCGAATACAAACTATATCTCGGCTACAATGCGGAAATCCGCGCCTGGCATGAAGTTGAGAAACCCAAATACAACGACTTCTGGAGCCAGAACATCGATGTCAAGAATCCGCAAGTTGTGGAAACTACCTATAACGGCGAACGCACCCGGATGGTAGTGTTGCGCAAAACCGTGCTCTACCCGCAGAAATCGGGTCGGTTGACCATTGAGCCGCTGTCGCTCGACTTTGACCTGGTGCTTCCGACCAACCGCCGTACCTTCTGGGGCGTGCAGATGCAGGAAGTCAACAAACGCGTGACCACGGGCACCAAGGTAATTAACGTCAAGTCACTGCCGGAAGCCGGAAAACCGATCGACTTCACCGGGGCCGTGGGTGATTTTACCTTTACGGCTACCCCTTCCCGCTCGACGGTGAAAAATGGCGAAACCCTCGACCTGGTCGTTAAAGTCAGCGGAAAAGGCAACCTCAAACTGTTCGATCTTCCGAAGCCGGTAGTGCCGAATGCGCTTGAGATGTATGATCCGGTGCACGATGAAAAAGTGTCGACCCCCCTTTCGGGAATGACAGGGTCGATTGCCGACAAATACACCATCATCCCGCAATACAAAGGGAATTACCCTATCAAGCCGATGCGGTTCTCGTATTTTGACCTTTCCACCGGACGCTACAAGACGATTACCACGCCTGAAATCATGATACGTGTCATCGGCGGACCAGAACAGGCGGTCGTTGCAGCCAACTCGCCACAGAAGCAAACCGTTGCTACCTCGCAACAGTTCCAGTTTATCAAGCGCCAAACGAAGCTGACGCCCATCCGGCATGTCGATTTCTTCGGATCCGGCACCTTTTATTCCCTTGTGGGAATTCCGTTTGCCTTGCTGCCGCTTTTCCTGCTCGTCATGCGCCGCCGCGAGGCCCTTGACCGCGATGTAGCCGGGAAGAAATCACGCGCGGCCAGCCAATTGGCCCGTCGCTACCTGGGCCAGGCCCGCAAACAATTGGGCCAGAAAGAAGCATTCTATGTGGCCCTTGAGAAAGCCATGCACAATTTCCTGAAGGCGAAACTGCACATTGAAACATCGGAGATGAGCAAAGACAAGATCCGGGAGATCCTGCTCGACCGCAAGGCCGACCCTACGACGGTCAACCGCTTCCTGGAGCTGATGGAGAATTGCGACTTTGCCCGATACGCCCCGTCAACCGACGGTCGCATGCAACAGGATTACGACCTGGCCGCACAACTGCTCGCCGAACTCAGCAAACAGATC
>DATGXZ010000043.1:0-5188 GCA_035298445.1 Flavobacterium sp. | reverse complement strand
ATTTTACGCTGGCGGCACGACAAAAAGATCGAAGACGCCAACTCGATCGAAGACCTTAAAAACCTGATCCCATGAACCGGAGCGACCAATTCGAAACGGCCGAACGGTGGTTCCAGGCGCAGGGGTGGAAGGCCTTTCCGTTCCAGAAGCAAACCTGGACGGCCTTCCTTCAGGGAAAAAACGGCTTGTTGAATGCCCCAACCGGCAGCGGTAAGACCTACGCCCTCTGGATTCCGGTGGTGTTGGATTATTTGAAACGACGGGAGGGGAAACGTCCGACTTCCGGTTTGAAGGCCATTTGGATCACGCCGCTTCGGGCTTTGTCGGTCGAAATCAAACAGGCGGCCGAACGCGTGGTAGCCGACCTGGCGCCGGAGATGACCGTCGGCATTCGCACTGGCGACACCAGCACGGCGGAACGTTCCAAGCAACGCAACAAGATGCCCGATCTGTTGGTAACGACGCCCGAAAGCCTGCAACTGTTACTGGCAACAAAAGGATATGCCAAGCTCTTTGAAAACTGCAGTGCCATCATCGTAGACGAATGGCACGAACTGCTCGGCACCAAACGCGGCGTACAGATGGAGCTTGCGTTGTCACGACTGAAAACCATCGCGCCCAAAATGCGGATCTGGGGTATCTCGGCTACCATCGGAAACCTGCAACAGGCCCGGGACGTGTTGCTGGGGATGCAGTCGGAAGCGTTGGAAAACTCCGTCCTCATCCGCGCCGACATCGACAAAAAAATCAAAGTCGTATCGATTATTCCCGAGAAAATGGATACCTATCCCTGGCGCGGCCATATGGGAATCCACTTAATCGACGAGGTAGCCAAAATCATCAAAGCGAGTAAAACAACGCTGGTATTCACCAACGTGCGGTCGGCGTGCGAACTGTGGTTCCAGCAGCTGTTAGAGAAATATCCGGAGTTCGCCGGCGAGATGGCCATGCACCACGGCAGTATCGACCGGGAAACCCGGCTTTGGGTGGAAGACGCGATCCGAAGGGAAGAACTCAAAGTGGTGGTCTGCACGTCGAGTCTCGATTTGGGGGTCGATTTCGCACCCGTCGAATCGGTGGTGCAGGTGGGCGGCCCCAAAGGTGTCGCGCGGTTCATGCAACGGGCGGGCCGCAGCGGTCACCAGCCGGGCAAAGAGAGTGTCATCTATTTCCTTTCTACCTATGCGATGGAACTCGTGGAAGCCTCGGCCTTACGAAAAGCCGTGGCGCGCACCGTGGTGGAAGACCGCATCCCGTATCTCGACAGTTGGGACGTGTTGGTACAATACCTCAATACCCTGGCCGTGTCGGATGGTTTTATTCCGGATGAGATACGGGAGGAAGTGCGTTCGACCTTCTGCTTTCAGGCCATGAGTGATGCCAACTGGCAATGGACGCTGAATTTCATCACGCAGGGCAGCCAGAGCTTGCAGGCCTATGACGAATATAAGAAAGTCGAGATACTGGAAGATGGCCGCTTCAAGATCAACAGTCGCGCCATCGCGATGCACCACCGTATGTCAATCGGTACCATTGTGGGCGACGCCGTGATGCAGGTAAAATGGCTGGGTGGTGGCTATATCGGCACCATAGAGGAATGGTTTGTCTCGAAATTGAAGCCGGGCGATGTATTTACCTTTGCCGGTAAGAGCCTCGAGCTTTTTAAAATCAAGAACATGCAGGTTTTGGTGCGCAAAGCGGAAGGTAAAAAATCGGGTCGACTGGCGAGCTGGCTAGGCGGACGGCTTTCGTTTTCGGCCCAGATGAGTGAGATGTTGCGCCAAGAGATGCATACGGTGAACACCGGGCACCTGACGCCGGAATTGAAAGCGATGGCGCCCATCTTCCAACGACAACAAAAAGAATCGATTGTGCCGGATGCGAACCAGTTTCTGATCGAAACCTTCAAAACGCGGGAAGGGTATCATGCCTTGTTCTATCCGTTTGAAGGACGGTTCGTGCATGAGGCCATGGCGAGCCTGCTGGCGTTCCGAATCAGCCTGCTGACGCCCATTACGTTTTCACTGGCCTACAATGATTACGGATTCGAACTGTTGTCGGACCAGGAAATCGACTTGCAAAATGTGCTCGACAACAACCTGTTTAGCATCTCGCACGTGCATGCCGACCTGCAGCGTAGCCTGAACGCCACGGAAATGGCGCGGCGCAAGTTCCGCGATATCGCCGTTATCGCCGGGCTCGTTTTCACGGGTTATCCGGGTAAGGTCATTAAAACGAAACAATTACAGGCCAGTTCGGCCCTGCTGTTTGAGGTCTTCCGGGATTACGAACCCGACAACCTCCTGTTCCAGCAGTCGTTTCGCGAAACGTTTGAACACCAGTTGCAGGAAGGACGCCTCATTGAAGCGTTGGAACGTATCGCCGGGCAGGAAATCGTCTGGCGGCGGTGCACCAAACCAACACCGTTCAGTTTCCCGATTATCACGGATCGACTCCGGGAGAAATTATCGTCGGAAACACTCGAAGAACGCATCCGGAAGATGACGGCACAGTATATGAAAGGAGAGAACGCATGACGATTGTGATCGACGGGCACCATTTCGAACTCCATTGCTCGGGGGCAATGCTATGGCGGGAGCGCCGGATGTTGCTGATTTCGGATGTGCATATCGGAAAGGTGAGCCACTTTCGCCAACACGGCGTAGCCATTCCACCCGTTTCGGCGGAGGCGAATTTCCGTAAACTGGCCAAAGTGGTCGACCATTTTCAACCCGAGACGATCCTTTTCCTTGGCGATCTTTTCCACAGCCAGAAGAACCGCGAATGGCAGCTTTTCGAAGACTGGATGTCGGGCGTTGACGCGCGGGTAGTGTTGGTGGAAGGAAATCACGATGTGATCGCCAGGCGGCATTACGATGAATTGGGGGTAGTGGTTTGCGAGGAATTGGTGGACGAGGGTTTTCTGTTTACCCATCATCCGACCGATCGAGACGGCTACTTTAATTTTGCCGGACACATCCACCCCGGGATCGTGTTGCGAAGCACGGGTCGCACGTCGTTGCGGTTGGCCTGTTTTTTCAGAAGAGGCCAACAGTTGATCCTTCCGGCTTTTGGTGAGTTCACTGGTAAATACACCCTCGAACCCGAAGAAGGCGACGCGGTTTGGGTGGTGACGAAGGACGCGGTGTTGCAGGTGTTTGGGACAGGTGCAGGACCGTAACCCAATGATACGAGTCGTTTGGTGCGCAAGCGAAACCCCCGGGGCTTAGACCTCAAAGGTTTTCAAAACCTTTGAGGTCTAAAGGTCACAAAAAAACCGGATTCGCCTTTACGGGAAAACCACCTATTTTGTTAAATTTTATCATTGACGTCCTATAACAACGGTATTTCGAGCGGGAAGCCAACCGCGTGAGGGATTGAGGCGGTAGCCTTTTTGCCCCAGGGATGGCCGAAAAATGAACCTTGAAAAAACGCACCGTTGACACGCAATCGGGCAAAAAGCTAAAGACGAAAGCCCGGCCCGAAGGGACACGCCAAAAGGTAAGGGGTTAGGGGATAGGAGTTAGGACGTAGGGGACAGGGGCTGCTTAATTGATCGCAAACGGCGCACTCAGCTTAAATGTCGGTACGATGACCTTGAAGTTGCGGGTGCTGGTGAAATTGATCATGTTGAAATAACCCCGCATGGCACCAAAGGGCGACGAAAGCAGGCAACCGGAACTGTAGGTGTGGGTTTCACCGGGTTTCAGAACCGGCTTTTTGCCGATGACGCCCTCGCCATCGACGATTTCGGTTTCGCTGAGTGAATCAAAGATTTCCCAATGGCGCGTGATGAGCTGCACCGAGTCTTTGCCGTGGTTCTCGATGGTAATCTCGTAACTGAAGGCAAAGTGGATTTTGTAGTTCTTGAAGTAGGTACCTTCAAAACTGGTCTTGACTGAAATCTTGATCCCCCTCGTAATCTGTGAAACCATCTTAGGCTAAGCGCATTAACATTCCAAAGTTACAAAAAAAGCGGGGAAAAGCCGGCCCGCAGCGTTAAATTTTGGTCAATTGACAATGTCAACCGACGAGGCGACGCCCTTGCCCACCACACGGTCATAGCGCTGTCCGTTTTCCCGGTAGTATACAATCGCGAAATAATCGTTCTCGGTTTGGTAGAAGTTGCCGTCGAGCGCGTTTTCAAAATCGATTTTACCTGTTGCGTCGGCTAATACGTATTGGTAGTTTGTGAAACCCTGTTTGATCAGCACCGCTTTTTCATACACTGCCTTCTTTTCGTTGTAATCCATTTTGAATTCGGGCGTCAGGGCGTAGTTGTTGAACATACCGGAGATGTATACGTCACTCTTGCCGAAATAAGCCGGTGCGGAAAGGGTGAAGAACGTCCAGACATAATCTGATTCGATATTCGGGTCTTGCGAATTTACGCGCATGGGTAGGAACCAGCCATTTTTGTCAGGTGCAAAGGTGTAAGGTTTGGCACCGGCAGCTTCATGGGTGTACAAGTAGGCATTATACGTTTCATTGGCATCGATCCGCCCCACGAAATTGGTGGCCGCCCTGACGTCTTTGTTCTCAAACCACAGGAACTCATTACCGGCCCAGAATTGGGTTTCACGGTCGTAGCGGTAAATCAGGTCGTTGCCCATGGTGAACATGGGTTTCACGTTGGTAATCGTATTGTCGAAACGGCCGTTCTGCAAAAGCATGACTTTCACGTTCTGCAAGGGCGACTGGAAGTTGATGGTTGCCGACTTAATCGAAAACTCGAGGTTGTGCTTGAAATTGACATCGCGCACCTGCCGCGCGCGCTTCACCTGCATGGGCACCGAGACCAGGTTTTCATATAGGATGAATTTACGCGACAGTACGACTTCCCGGTCGTCATTGAGAATTTTGAGGATGTAATTGCCACTCACCCGAAACTGCATGAATTTGTTCGGAAAGGAAAGCGAATAGTGCGAGTATAACTGCAACGTGTTAAACGAGTTGAGGTACTGCACGATGCGCTGGTCATCAAGTCCGGTGATGTATTCGGCCTTGTTCAACTGTGATGGCTTCCAGTCGTAGTCACAATGTAACACCTGAAAATAATAATTCGCCTCATCGCCGAAAAGGTCGTCGAACGCAAAGGTGAAGTTGTCGCCCAGGGGAAATATAGGCACGACGGTCTGCCCGTTTTGTACGAACGCAGCACTTTTGATGTTATAAGGCGGCGCTACCT
>DATGXZ010000042.1:0-3885 GCA_035298445.1 Flavobacterium sp. | reverse complement strand
TTTCGTTACAGTTCCGGAGATACTCCCCGGATCGGGTAACTGGGTTGGAATTTTGTTTCGTTTGTTTAATGTGTTGGCTGTTACGCGAATTTGTAGCATACTTATCCTACGGCCTCCTCACCGCTTTGTTGGTTATTAACTGTTACTTGTATAGGTGGTGCTACCGACGGTGGTGCCGACGGTGTTATTTTAGCTGTATTATCTCCGGTTTCTTTTCTACCCGCTCCGCGAAGTGTAACCAGTTTGTTGAGCAGATCGAACCAGAACGGGGCGCCGAGGCAGATTCCGAACGCAAGGACCAGGAAGCCGAGGAGTTTTCGGGCATTCATTGACCAGGCCATATACCGGACACGCATCGCGACCGGATGGTCTTTTTTGAGCACCGCAAAATAGGCCGCATTCTCGATCGAATCACACTTGAGATGGGCGCGTTCCCGCAGCACTTTCTTCTGGAGCTCCAGGCGTGCGATCTTTTTCGTCTGGAGCGCCCGCGCCGCCCGATCGGAAGCCCCTGCCAATGCCTCGGTTGGTTTGAGGCGGTTGATCGAATCAAGGGCGATATCGAGATCCAAACTTATTTTTTGTGCCTGCATCTGCAGTGAATCATTTTTCTCATGGCTGCGCCGCCAGGCAGAGGCGAAATCCACTCTCCACCATGACGAGTCGACCTTAATGTGGTTGATGTAGGATTGGTCGAACTGCCCGAAGCCGTTCCAACCGACCGAGAGGATATTATTGGCCGTAGCGATATCGCCGTCTATGGTTTTACGTGCGTCGTCCATGTGGCGATCATAGCGATGCCGCAAATCCTCGAGTTCGGCATTCTCCGTATCTGACAATCCCCGTGCTTTCGCTGAATCGGTGAGTTGCTGCACGCGCGGATCGTCTTTGTACTGCTCAGACGCCTTCATCGCCATATTGACCAACTTGTCGCGGGCATCCTTGTCGGTACTTAACCGACTGGAGATTTCGATGGTGTCAACATTAAAGAAAAACGCAATCCCCAACCCGATAAGAAATAGGATGAATTGCGTTTTGCGTTTGTACCAGCCCGACACACGGCGCATCGAATCGTCGAACCAACTCTCAAGCCGGCTGCAGAACGTATGTAGTTGGTCATAGCTGTTTCGGAGGTGCATCTCCAGGATGCGGCACGTCTCTTTCGGCAGGTAACAGGCATGCGAGCCGTTTGCATCGTAACAGGTGATGTGATAGGTAAGGATTTCCCGGATCTTCTTTGCATCTGGCAAACTCCGAAGCAATTCCTCTGTTTCCGCCTGTGAATGGGTCACGCCGTTCTTGATTTTTTCGGCGGCGATTGCGGCTACGTTTTCTGAAAAGTCTTTCAACAGGATATCGACCAGAACGGCCGAAAAGTTGTCACGTGGGATATAGGACGGTAAGGGAAAGAAATGGCTTTCACCGTAGTTTTTGATGAGGGGATGCTTGTAGAACCGATCGCCAAGCGCATCGCACTCATTTTTGGGCGCTAATCCAACAAGCACCTTCAGTTGCCGGAACCATGCTTTGGCCTTGAAGAGCACCGCCTCCCACTTGCTGATTTCAGGCGTATTAGACAGCATGTTTTCGATGATGCTCCTGCGAAGCATTTTTGCGCGAAGGCTCAGCCCGGTGGAAATGGCTTCCTGAATCGAAGTGGCCAACAGGCTATACAACAGGAATATGAATACCAACCCAATAGCGATATCCAACGCGGGAGAATTAAACATGTTGTGGTGATTTAGTGTGAGAGACCGAACGGTATACACTTCTCAGTTGCGAGGTAAAAACAGGCAATCCGCAACCGCTTCCGGTAGGTACTACGTGGTTCATGTCATGTTTTGTTTGGCTCGGGAGCAGGCACTGCATCCGACTAATCGACTGACAGGCATACCCTCACGGCTAAGATAAGATAAAACGGTTCTATAAAAGCACGTAGAAATACGTGTTTTTTAAGCGCCGGTGAAAAGGCGCATTCCCAAGACCACGAGGGCCGTACCCACTAGCATACTGCCGGCCGCATAAGAAATAGCCAAGACGTAATTCCCGTTCTGCACCATTTGCATCGTCTCATACGCAAACGCGGAAAATGTAGTAAAGCCGCCACAAAAACCTGTCACGAGCAAGAACCGAAGACCTGTGTCTTCCGGAGCCAATCGCCCCATCAAAGCGCCGATGAGAAAGGAACCCAACAAGTTAATCCCGAACGTCGCCCAAGGGAAATCGCCGGGCAGGGCGCGCGGCACCCATTGGGAAACCAGATAACGGAAGACGCTTCCGAGGGCACCACCGATGGCGACAAGAAACAGGGTTCGCATGCAGTAAAGATAGGGAAAACGAGCAAGGAGTGAAAAAGGGAGAAAGAGGCAGGAAGAAAGAAGAAAGAAGAAAGAAGAAAGAGGAGAGAGGAAAAAGGAAGGGGACGAACTGGCATGAACTTGACTATACCGGGCGTCGTACCTGCTGAAACTGTCAGACCCTGGTGAAATTCTGTAATAGGTAAACCTGTGGTAGCATGTAACTTCGAAAAAACAACCATTATGGAAACCGAATACCCACACCGCGAGGGCACGTCGCCCTCCCAACCTGCCAAAACGATGACCCGCGAACACGACGACCCAATCAGTCGTGAACACCAGGACCGCCTGCATGAGCGGGAAGGACGGCCTGAAGGAGATGATTTTGCCTATACGTCGGAAGATAAATACCTGGCACTTGAACAGCCAGGTGTCAGCTATACGAAAACGCCCGAAGACCTGGCGCTATCGGACACGCTGGAATTTGGGAATGAAACGGAAACACAAAAGTTCCATACGCACAGCGAAAACTCCCGAAATGCGGACGCCTTTTCACAAGATGACTATCTGCTGCGCGACAACCTCGAGGGAGATGACGACCAGGGAACCTCTGTTTCTTCCGACGAGGCGCCGCTGTAATCAGGCAGGAAGAAAAAAACGGAACTCCGCCCCCACGCCCGGCTGTCCTTCCGCCTCGATAAAGCCGCCGTGTTGCTCGAGTATTTTCTTGCAGATGGCGAGGCCTACGCCCGTACCTTCATACTCCTTCCGACCGTGAAGCCGTTGGAAGACTTCGAAAATACGGTCTTTATACTGCGGGTCGAAACCGATGCCCTTATCCGTCACGGCGATCTTCCAAAACGGATGGCCGTCGATGGTGAGGTGTGCGGATGATACCCGTATTTCGGGACGCTGACCGGGTTTTGTATACTTAATGGCATTGCCGATCAGATTGGCGAATACCTGCTGCATCGGTAGTCTGCGCACGGTCAGGGTGGGCAGCGATCCGACTTCAAGGACGCTATCGATGTCATCCACCACGCCCTCCATATTCTGTAAAGCCTCTTTAAGGATAAGGGACAGCGATACTTTTTCAGGCTTCTGCTGGCCCGTTCCCAGTCCGGAATACCCCAGCAACGCCTGGATCAGGTGCTGCATGCGGCCGGCCGTGGCTACGATGTTTTCGAAATACGACAGTGACGCCAGCGACAAGCGGTCACGGTCATTTTCGAGAATGCGGCTGGTAAACATCTGTATTTTACGCAACGGCTCCTGCAGGTCGTGGGACGCGATGTAGGTAAACGACGCCAGATCTTTGTTTTGGCCCTGCAGTAACGCATTCATTTGTTCCAATCGCAACGCGGCGATTTTCTCGGGCGTGATGTTTTTTGACGTCACCGTAACCGAATCCCCTAGTTTCTCAACGGTCGCTTCCAGCCATATCTGGTCGCCGGAAGCATCGGTAGCCACTTCATACGTTACGGTCTTACCCGTCTCAATTGCCTTTACGAGATGGTCAAAGACCCCGTTGTCGAAAATACCGGGGTAGACCTCACGGCAGGTTTTGCCCGCGACATCTTCGGGTTTT
>DATGXZ010000041.1:0-2507 GCA_035298445.1 Flavobacterium sp. | reverse complement strand
GAAATATCCTGGAACATAAAAAATAGTTCTGGTACCGTGGTAGCTTCCGGCGGTCCTTACACTGCCGGTCCTGGTGCTGAAGGTGCGGGAGGACCCGATGCTAATACGACCCTTTCCGAATCGGTCACCCTCGCTGTGGATGAGTGCTACAGCGTGGAGCTACTTGACTCTTATGGAGATGGGTGGAGCTACGGAAATACCCAGCACGGGATTGAGCTTCAGGCAAACGGCGTAACGTTCTTCGAGCAGGAAGCTGGAAACTTTGGTACATCCTTGGTTTTGACGTCTGCATTCAAAACTATGTCCAACTTGGGAACCGTCGAGAACGAAAATGCTGTTTTTGGCATCTACCCTAACCCTTCTTCGGGACTGTTTACCTTCACAACCGTTGAGCCTGTTCGTGTGGTGGTATCTGACCTGACCGGGAAAGTGGTATACGAATCTGCCTCTATCCAGAATGGTGAGACAATGAACCTTATCGGCTTACAGCGCGGCGTATACCTCGCTAAAGTTTCGGGATCTAAAACAGAGAAAGTCGAAAAATTGGTGATTCAATAGTATTCGACAACCTTACATAATTTACCTAAAGGCTATCGGGATTTTTACGCCCGATAGCTTTTTGATTACTACAAACTCCTACTATGAAAAAGTTCTTCTTAATCGGATTTTCACTACTTGCCGCAGCATTACACGCACAGATTACGGTATCGACGAATGGCAACGTGATCTCAAATGGCCAGGTATTCGCCTTCAATACGACGGCAATTGCATCGGAGTTGCCCTTCCGGGTAGCCAATAACACGTCTGAACCGATTTTTCTTAAACTGAAAATGACGAGCATGACAAATACGACAGGCAGCAACGTACAGTTCTGTTTCGGTGTATGTCTATATAACGTGTCGGCAGGGCTTCTCGTGCCGCCCAGCTTCCCTATTGAAATCGGACCGGGCGATATCACCCCTAACGGTGATCATTTCTGGAACAGCAATGCAGGCGATGGTATCAATTACCCTATTGAATATACGCTAACCTTCGTGCAGACCAACGACGAGGGAACGTACGTGGGCGACCTGTTGTCGTTCAAGTATCAATATAACCCGAACCTCTCCGTCGGATCGTTTGCAGACCTGGCCAAGCTGGGTGTACAGGTAAAGCAGACCAAAGTAACAAATGCGGTGGAAGTGGAAAGTCAGGAACCGGTGATGATGGAAGTCTTCAACTTAAACGGACAATCACTGCGCCACGCCTCCATTAACGGACAGCAGTCGGTTGACCTGTCTGGACTGGCGACGGGCGCCTACCTTTTGCACTTCACCTCTAAGACTGGGGCACAGGCGAACATTCGCATTATCAAAGAATAGCTATGAAATATCTTTTTTCGGTATGTACCCTGTTTGCCGTCCTGCTATCAGGATGCCAGTCGGAGTATACCATTGACCAATCCATTTCAACTACGCTATCGGCTGACGTCTCATTGCAGTTGATCGACGAACCCATTTCGTTCCGGCTTCTGAATGTTGACGGCGACGATCTCACCGACGAAGCGACGTTCTACGTAGACGATATAGCCATTGACGGGCACACCTATACCGCATCGTTGATTGGAAAGCACAAAGTAAAAGCTGTTTTTAAGGATATACCATCCAATGAAATCGAAGTGGTGTTTCACGACGGAACCGAGGTACTTTTCGCCAAAAACGTGTTGATTGAAGACTATACAGGTACGTGGTGTGGGTATTGTCCGCGTGTCGCCTATGGCATCGAATTAGTGAAACAACAGACCACTAATGTAGTGGCGGTAGGGATACACCGGGCGAGTTCAAACCCGGCCGACGCGTTTTACGATCCGTACAACTACAACACCGATGAACTCGAATCGCTGATTGCCATTCCGGGCTATCCGAAAGGATTGTTGAACCGGAGGACGCTGTGGAGTTATCCGGAACCTAACAAGGTAGCACAGGTGTTGGCCCTGACACAGGGTGAGAACCCGCGGGTTGGACTCGCCATACAGTCAACCCGAACCGGAAATAACCTTAGTATAGACGTAAAGGTCAAAACCAGTAAGAACCTGACCAACGCGAAATTGGTGGTGTACGTATTGGAAAATGGCCTGATCTACGACCAGCACAATTACACTTCGTATTATGGTGGCGTAGACCTGCTGCTCAACTTTGAGCACAACCACGTCCTGCGTTCCTGCCTCACCCCGTTGTTGGGTGAAGCGATTCCGGATGCCGATGTGCGGTCCGGACGTGTATACACCCGCTCATTCAACATCCCAATGCCGTCGAATGTGGCAAATCCTGAAAAGACCGAAATAGTCGCCTTCATCACGGATGCCACCACCAACGCAGCGCTGAATGTGCGATCCGCCGAGACAGGGGAACAGCAGACGTTCCAGGAACTTTAAAGAAGAACAGGCCTTGAGCCTGTTTTTTTTATGGAAACACGTTTTTAAAGTATTATCACAAAAAAACTATATTTGAAAAAAAAACACCCATTAT
>DATGXZ010000040.1:0-5486 GCA_035298445.1 Flavobacterium sp. | reverse complement strand
GGAAGCCGAGTATGAGGAGTGCCTGTTGAAGTCGGCGGCCATGAAGCGGGTGCTGATGACGCAATAATCAGTAGGAGAGAAGGTTGTGGGCGCGAAATGTTATTTTCGTCCCAAAACTACCATCAAACGTTCAAAAAATCTATTTTTGCAGCGCATCCAATCCTTGAAAGATGATTTTACCCATTGTAGGTTACGGCGACCCGGTGCTGCGCAAAGTGTGCGAGCCGATTACCCGCGACTATCCTGAATTGCAGCAACGCATCGCCGACATGTTCGAAACGATGTATAATGCATACGGAGTTGGATTGGCAGCCCCGCAGGTGGGACTCCCGATTCGTCTGTTCGTGATCGATACCGAACCGTTCAGCGACGATGAAGACCTAAGTGCAGAAGAACAGGCACAGTTGAAGAGCTTCCGCAAGGTGTTCATCAATGCCAGGATGCTGAAGGAAGAAGGCGAGGAATGGCCCTTTAACGAAGGATGCCTCAGTATTCCGGAAGTGCGTGAAGACGTCTACCGCCACGAGCGCATCACGTTAGAATACCAGGACGAGAATTTCGTGACCCACACGGATGTATTCGACGGACTGGCCGCGCGCGTGATCCAGCACGAGTATGACCACATCGAGGGCATCCTGTTCACCGACCACCTGTCGACCCTAAAAAAACAACTCATCAAGAGACGCCTTTCGAACATCATGGAAGGCAAAGCGCGTCCGGACTACAAAATGCGCTTCGCCGCCCCTAAGAAAGGCAGGTAACCTCCTTTTTACATATGAATTTAGAAAAAGTATTAGCCATTTCCGGAAAGCCCGGATTGTTCGTCCTGAAAGTACAAACCCGCACCGGTTTCGTGGCCGAATCGCTGTTAGACGGCAAGAAAGTGACCGTCGGCCTGCGTTCGAACGTGAGCCTGTTGTCGGAGATCTCGATCTACACCGACACCGAAGAGAAACCGCTGACTGAGGTCATGCGCGCTATTGCGGTAAAAGAAAACGAAGGGCCTGCCCTTTCCCACAAAGAAGACAACGCCAAACTTGAGGCCTATTTTGCGGAAGTCCTGCCGGATTATGATCGCGACCGTGTGTATACCTCTGATATCAAAAAAGTACTGAACTGGTACAACCTCCTGCAGGCAAACGGACTCGTTTCGAAAGAAGCACCCGAAGCCGGTGTGGAAACCGATGCTGCCGCAGCGGAGTAGTTCATAACTTTTCCAAAAACATCACATCCCGTGAGTCGTTAAGGCTGACGGGATTTTTTATTTTTGGGGAAGAAGGAGCGAGGAGCGAGTAGCAAGGAGCAAGGAGCAAGGAGGAAAGAGGAAAGAGGAAAGAGGAAAGAGAAAAGAGTCAAGAGCCAAGAACTACGAACTACGAACCAAGAACTTCTAATCCTCCTTCTCAGAAAAAGAATACATATCAAGCTTACCCGAATCCCAACCCAAAACCCAAAACCCAAAACTCCTTCTATGTCCCGACCCGCCCAACTCGCCGCTTTTGAACGTTTGCTCAACATCATGGACGACCTCCGCGCGCAGTGTCCGTGGGACAAAAAGCAAACCCTGCAGTCGCTTCGCCACCTGACCATCGAGGAGACGTATGAGTTAGGCGATGCCATCCTCGACAACGACCTGCAGGAGGTGAAGAAAGAACTGGGTGATTTGCTGCTCCACATTGTCTTTTACGCCAAGATCGGAAGCGAGACCGGCGACTTCGACATTGCCGATGTGTGCCATGAGATTTGCGAGAAACTCATCCACCGCCACCCGCATATCTATGGGGACGTGACCGTGGCCGACGAAGAGGAAGTCAAGCAAAATTGGGAGAAGCTGAAATTGAAGGAAGGCAAGAAATCGGTGTTGGAAGGCGTACCCCGCAGCCTCCCGGCGATGGTGAAGGCCAGCCGCATACAGGATAAAGTAAAAGGCGTCGGCTTCGACTGGGAACAACCCGAGCAGGTCTGGGAAAAAGTGCAGGAAGAACTGGGCGAGCTACAGCACGAGGTCGCAACGGCCGACCACGACCGCATCGAATCGGAGTTTGGCGATGTATTGTTCTCGATGATCAACTACGCCCGTTTCCTCAACGTCAACCCCGAAGACGCCCTCGAACGCACGAATAAAAAGTTCATCAAGCGCTTCCAACACCTCGAAAAGCGCGCCGCCGAAACCGGCAAAAAACTGGCCGATATGACGCTGGCGGAAATGGACGTGTTTTGGGAGGAGGCGAAGAAGCTGTGAGTAGCGGAGGCAATTAGCGAATGAGCCAATTAGCGAATGGGAATTAGACAATTAGAAAATTAGATAATGAGATAATGGGGTAGGAGCGTGGTAGTAAGGTGGATCAAGAATCATCGTATGCGCTAATGGGACAGGGGCAAAACCGAGTTTACCATCTTAGTATCGGGGAAGGGAAAAGCCTACGCATAGAGCTAGATCGCCATCCAGGCAAACGAAACAGTTATCTCCTAGCTTAAAGAAACAGACCAGCCGAGCGTTGAAGAGACTTTTTAGTCTCAATTGAGAAACGGAAGTTATTACATACAAATATCGCGTCTTGCCATGTTGGCTCGACCGAACGGAACAGCCTTTCTTATATCGTGTGCCTGCCGTTCCTCCCGGTAATAAGCAGGCTCATTGGGTGCGTTTCGTCCGCTAAGGAAGTGGCGGCTCCACTTGACAGCCGTAGGAACAAATTCCTTTTTACCCCTCTTGAAAGCAACGACGGTTTTCTCCTCTTCCGTCGCCATTCGGATTTGGAAATTACGATTTTTGGAAGGACGAAACACCTTCAGGAGTTGGTCCATGAAGGCCTGTTTGATCGTATCATTTGTCGTCGCAATCTGGAAGAAGGAAAAATGATCCTCCGGAAGGTCAGACAAATTAAAGATGTGATCATTGTGTTTCACAAAGTCAAAAAAATAGGCAGTGTCAACGCTGATAAGGTTCTCGGGCATAAGGAACAGGTAGTTTGGATATTTATTGGCGGGAAACCCAGAGTCTCCACAATCAGACGTCTCCCGTTCGATTTCCGTTTGGTACAGGAAAACTCGGTCTCGATCCAAAACGACGACGGTATTGGAATACCACTTAAGGGATTCCGGCGTTTTAGGGCATACGATCCGCGGCTCCTTCTTTTTCCTTTCGGCAAACAACGAGTCCTGTTGTGAAACAATATAGTCAGTCGATTCACCGCGTTTACAACCCATACAGATCAAAATCAGAAAAAATACTACGTTCCTCATTTTTAGATTGATTCGTTTCATTGGGATAGGGTTGTAGCCACGTTTCATTTTATCATTTTTTCTTCCCGATTATCTCCGTCTCTTCGGTTCGCCCGTTCCCGCTTCCATTCCAAAAATAGCCCATTACCCGATTGACTAATTCGCCAATCCCTCATTATCTCATTTTCTAATTATCTAATTCCCATTCGCTAATTCGCTAATTACTATCTTTAGCCAAACAACCAAAACCATGGCCGAAAAACATCAATTACAGCGTTCGCTCGGACTCGTGAGCGCTACTTCCATCGTAGCGGGCTCGATGATCGGGTCGGGCATTTTTATCGTAACCACCCTTATGGCGCGCGACATCGGATCGTCCGGCTATATGCTGTTGCTGTGGGTGTTGACGGGCTTCCTGACCATGACTGCGGCGCTGACCTATGGGGAATTGGCGGGGATGATGCCTACCGCGGGCGGACAGTTCGTCTACATCCAGCGGGCCTTCGGACGCTTGTGGTCGTTCCTCTATGGATGGACGGTATTCACGGTCATCCAAACCTGTACGATAGCCGCAGTCGCCGTGGCCTTTGCCAATTATACCGCGGTGTTTTTCCCGGCGCTTGAAACGAAGCTTTTCGAAGCGGGCGCGTATGTCATATCCCTCAAACAGGTGTTGGCATTGCTCAGCATCCTGCTCCTGACCTATATCAACACCAAAGGCGTACGGTCGGGTAAGGCGGTGCAGACAACCTTTACGGCCGCTAAACTGGTGGCAATCTTTTCCTTGATTTTCCTCGGACTCTACGTCGGATTGCAGACCGATACACTCGCCGCCAATTTTACCGATATGTGGCATCCGGTGAAAACCGGCACCGATGGATCGATCACCGAACTCGCCGGTGGAGCGCTGGTAGGAGCGTTGGGCGCCGCCATCATCAACCCGCTTTTTTCCAGCGACGCATGGAACAACGTTACGTTTATCGCCGGGGAAATACGCGATCCGAAAAAGAACATCCCGCGAAGCCTTTTCCTTGGAACGGCGATCGTGACGGTCATCTATCTTTTGGCCAACCTCGCATATCTGTCGTTATTGCCACTCAATGGTAATCCGGATGGCGTTTCCGTATTGGAGCGCGGCATCATGTTCGCTGACCAGGATCGGGTAGGGGCTGCCGCCGCCAGTGTGATTTTCGGTAATGCCGGTGTGCTGATCATGGCCGGCTTGATTATGGTGTCGACTTTTGGTTGCAACAGCGGACTCATCCTCGCCGGTGGTCGTATTTTCTACGCCATGGCCAAAGACGGTATGTTCTTCCGCCAGGCGGGCGAACTCAACCGCCACGATGTTCCCGCGAAAGCCCTATGGGTGCAGTGCCTCTGGGCCAGCCTGTTGTGTTTTTCCGGTACGTATGGCACGCTGATCAAGTACGCCACTTTTGCGTCGTTGCTTTTCTATATGGTCACCATACTTGGGGTGTTCCGACTGCGTAAGACCGAGCCACAGGCCGACCGACCGTATCGCGCGTTCGGTTTCCCGGCGCTGCCCATTATCTACCTTTTGGTGACCCTGGGGATTTGCGGGGCACTCTTCCTTTATGATACCGTCAATACCGCGGTAGCCATTGGCGTTGTGGCGCTGGGCGTACCGGTGTACTATGGTTTCCTGAAGAAGAAAGCCTAGCCGTTCGCGGATGCGGTAGCGGAAATCGCGCCGTACTGATACTTGTCATATTCCTCTCGGGCCCGGCTCCGGAATTTTGCCTCAGGTAAATGAGCAAAAATGAGTTCCGGTACGTGTTTCCATTGCGGGTTACTGCTTCCCGCCGACGTGATTTCCTTTGACGAAAAGCGGTTCTGTTGCGAAGGTTGTAAAACGGTCTACGAGCTGTTCAGCGCCTCCGACATGTCGTGTTACTACGATTTTGCCGCAGCGCCGGGTGCTTCTCCCACCGCGGCGTCTGAAAAATACGGCTTCCTTTCGAATGCCGAAATCGCATCAAGCCTGCTTGATTTTCAGGAAGGCGAGACGGCGATCGTCACCCTTCGTATTCCGCACATCCATTGCAGTTCCTGCATCTGGATATTGGAAAACCTCTCACGCCTCGACGCAGGTGTGCGGCAGTCGACGGTGAACTTCCCGAAAAAGAACGTCCGCATCCTGTTCGATCCAAACCAAACCACACTCGAACGGCTGGTCGGCCTGTTGTGCCGTATCGGATACGAACCCTACATCAGCCTTGAGAACTATAAAGGCGAGGCGG
>DATGXZ010000039.1:0-4391 GCA_035298445.1 Flavobacterium sp. | reverse complement strand
GGAGGATATATCACGCGTTTCTTTGGCCAACCTGACCAGGGTGTGCATGCGCTTCAACTGGAAATGGCCAAAACCAATTATATGGATGACACCGAAATGGAATGGCATCCGGAACGCGCGGCACAAATCCGACAATTGTTGATTGGCGTATTTGAATCTTTGGTAACCGAACTTACATGACAACGTATCGCTTTAAAGGACTTCTCACCGAGAACGGATGGCTTGACGACGCCTGCGTGCAACTCGACGAAAAAGGGATTATCCAATCCATCACAACGGGAGGCGACGGAGATTCTGTTGCGGGATATGCCCTTCCGGGTTTCCAAAACGCCCATTCCCACGCCTTCCAATATGCCATGGCCGGATTGGCCGAATTACACGAAGGCGACGGCATCCCCGATGATTTCTGGAGCTGGCGGACGGCGATGTACAACCTGGCCCTTACACTCGATCCTGACCAGATGGAGGCAGTGGCGACTATGTTGTACGCTGAAATGGTACGACATGGCTATACGGCGGTGGCTGAGTTCCACTATGTACACCATGATCGTGACGGCCGGCCTTACGACAACCTGGCTGAAATGGGCAGTCGACTGATTGCAGCCGCACAAAAAGCAGGCATCCGTATTACCCTTGTGCCGATGTTCTACCAACAGGGTGGCTTTGGGATGGCGCCGATGGAAAAACAGAAGCGATTCATCTCCCCAACGTCAGACGATTATGGAAGACTGTTAGAAGCGACGGCGGCAGCTTGTCGTCACTATGAGGGTGCACGATATGGAACTGGCATCCACTCGCTTCGGGCGGTGAAACCGGATGATATCGTGGCAATAACGCGTGGGATGGATGCATCGCGGCCGTTCCACATACACGTGTCGGAGCAATTAAAGGAAATAGAAGATAGTATCGCATTCCTCGGAAAACGGCCCGTACAATGGTTGCTCGATCATTGTGCAGTTAACGAGCAGTTCCACCTCGTTCACGCTACGCATCTGGATGATGCGGAAGTCAATGGCATTGCGAAAAGCGACGCCCATGTGGTTATTTGTCCGTCAACGGAAGGTAATCTCGGCGATGGCCTGTTCCGTTATGCCGACTTCACCGCAGCAGGCGGACGCTGGAGTATTGGTACGGATAGCCACGTTGGGCTCAACCCCTTTGAGGAACTGCGGCTGCTCGATTACGGCCAGCGGCTTTCGACCCATAAACGGACGACCTATTTCCGCCCGGGGAAAGGCGACAGCGGCTTCAATGCGCTTCGCATGGCATGGGAATCAGGCCGACGCGCAATGGGTGAGGCCTCCGAACACTTTTTCGCGGTAGGATCACCGTTCGATGCTGTGGTCATGAAAGCCAGCACGCCACTTATCGCAACAGCAAGTGTACAGAACCGATGCAACACCTTCGTGTATACGTCGGATGCTTCTGATATAATGGGTACGATTGTCTCCGGAAAATGGATTACCCGCGACGGGCTGCACCCTGACCGCAGCATACAGGAACGATTCGTGTCGACCCTTCGGGAGTTACGACTGCGATAAAAAATAAGGCGCCTCGAAAGGCGCCTTTTTTACTTCATAGCCAGCGTTTTGTCGGCGGTCAGTACCGATATCTGTATGGACGAGAGATCGGCCAATGCCTCGGTTAACTGCCGTTGCGGGGTATCAAAAAGGGTGTAATCGAGTGAGATTTGACAGCAGGAGGAAGCGGTGGCATTATAGGCGTCTATGGCTTTACGCACCGCCTCTACCTGCGAGGCATGCGCCTGGATGTAGTCGCCCACCGAGCCGTCCTGCAACATGAACCCTGACTTCTCAAAATCCGGCGGGATGGTAGGCATACCGGTCTGTTCGGCAATGAACTGCGCCTTAAGGGCCTGGCATTTTTGGAACACGACTTCAGCCGGACCATCCAGTTTGGTAGCCGCCCGTAAGCGCGATACCATCTGCTCCTCCCGGACGAACGCCTTTGTTTTAGCTACAAAAAGTTGCTGCGATGCCGTTGGTGTGCGGATTAACATCAGCAGTAGTCCTGCGCCTGAAACAATCAACATCGACGTAACAATCGTGTTTAGTTTACGTTCCGCCCGTCGGATTCCTGCATAAAAGTAAAGTGGCAGGAAAACCAATAGCAAAACGGCGAGCGATCCCATCACCATGGCATTTGCTCCGGGCCAGTGTTGCATCTTAAACAAAATGCCCAACGTAACCAGGATCGAACAGAACATCCCGACCAGCAAAACGATTTTGTCGGCGGTAGCAGCTTTTTCCTTCACTTTCAACACAAACAAGAGAGGCAAGAAAAGGAAACTCAGCAATACAACGCCCAGCGTAAGGAAAATCGCTGCACCGGGCAGGTGTAGGAACTTAAAAACGGTTCCGGCAATAAGGAAGGCCACAGACGCAGTGCCGCTTCCCAACATTATTTTTTTCATGACGTAATAATTCTTAAAAGTTAGCAATCGGATGGTCTCTTCTTCGATCTCACCCAACTCCTTTTCGTAAAAAGAAGCGATGGTACGTCGATAGAAGCCTTCGAAGTCATCCTTCCCATCGAAGGTATCCTCGATGATACAACAAACATGGTCCAATAGGTCGTGCTGCAGGCTGACCCGCTCGATGCCACGTGCACGTATGTCATCGGCTATGAACGCTATCTGGTGTTCGCTGAGGGTATACATCAGGCCGTTTGGGGCTTTATGTCAAGTAAAAACTGCATGGTCTCGAAGAACTCTGTCAACTCAGAAACCTTTTCGGAAATACGGGATGAACCCTTCGGACTGAGCGAATAGTATTTGCGGACGCGTTTTCCAATAAACTCCGTCTCCACCGTTACAAGTCCGTCGGCTTCCAACGCATGCAGCGTCGGATACAACGCCCCTTCCGTTATGTGGATGCGGTCACCGCTCAGTTCCTTCACCCGCTGGGTGATTTCATATCCATACATACGTCCCTTTACCTCCAACTGTTTCAGCACGATGGTCTTGAGGGTTCCCTTAATCAATTCTGACGAAAACATAGTATCCAATTTATATACATAATACAAATATACATAAGTTTATTATGTATTAGAAGAGAAAAATAAAAAAACCCGGGAAGATCCCGGGTTCTGTATGTAGAAAAACTAGCTTACTCTTGGTTGTGTGCCTCTTCGATACGCTTGTGCTCTGAATCCGGAATGGTGTCGCAAAGCACCGGTGTTGCGATAAAGAGAGACGAGTATGTACCTACAACGATACCAATCAGCATCGCGAAGATGAAGCCGCGAATAGACTCTCCACCAAACACGAACATGATGATCAATACGAAAATCATACTCAGTGAAGTGTTAAGCGTACGCGACATCGTAGAGTTAATCGACTGGTTCACGATCTGGTTGAACGAACCTTTGGTTTTACCGCCGAGATACTCACGAACCCTGTCAAATACAATTACTGTGTCGTTCATCGAATAACCGATTACGGTCAGGATCGCCGCAATAAAGTGCTGGTCGATTTCCATACCGAATGGCATATATTTCCAAAGAAGTGAATAAAGACCCAAAACGAAGATTACGTCGTGCGCTACCGCTGCAATCGCACCAAGGCTGTACTGCCACTTACGGAAACTTACGAAGAGGTAGATGAACACAATGCCCATCGCGCCGATAACCGCCCAGAAAGCATTCGTCTTGATATCTTTCGCACGATCGGCCGTTACCTTATAGGAGTCAAGGATACCTGCTGTTTTACCGTCGTAAATATTCACGAAATTCTCATACCCCATGTCTTTCACGAAGTGTTTTTTCACTGCGTCATACAACATATGGGTGATCTTCTCGTCAAGCTTCAGGGTGTTACCCGTTTGGTCCATACCGTATTTGGTCACGACCTTAATCTGGTTGTCCGAACCGAATTTTTTCACCTCAGCACTTCCGAATACGGCAATCAGTTCATCGCGTACTTCATCTGGATTTACATTCTGGTCAAAACGAACCTGGTACGTACGTCCACCCACGAATTCCACGCTTTGGTTGAGTCCGTGCGTCATCAACGACACGATACATACAATCGTAACAACAGCTGAAAACGCATACGTCCACTTCTTGATACGAAGGAAATCAAAGTTGAACTTGGTGAACCAGTTCTTTGACATATTCGTCACGAACGTCAGCTTACGACCTCGGGCAGCATCACGATCCAGGAAGATACGGGAGATGAAGATAGAGGTATAAAGTGATGTTACGATACCGATAAGGAGCGTGATCGCGAATCCTTTGATAGGCCCCGTACCAAACGTGACGAGTACAATACCTGTAAGGATGTGGGTGACGTTGGCATCGATGATAGAACGCATCGCACCTTTCCAACCGAACGACGTCTTGATAGCGTCCTCCAGCGATTTACCGGAACG
>DATGXZ010000038.1:0-5455 GCA_035298445.1 Flavobacterium sp. | reverse complement strand
GTCTGGTATGCCACGCACAGGAACTGCCTCAAGCTATCAAAAAACCTGTCGAAACGGGTCGTTTTGGCCTTCCGTTTACGGATAACTACCGTTGGCTGGAGGCGATGGACAGCCCTGAAACAAAGGCGTGGGTCGAGGCGCAGAACGCTTATACAGATGCGCATTTCGCAGAAATCCGGAAGCGTCGTAGTGGCTCGTCCAAGATAAAGATGTATGACCATCTGTCGTCGAACAGCCTGCCGCAACGCAAGGGCCGTTATTTCTATGCGCGGTTCCGTTCCGATCGCAAAAAACCGGCGTCGCTTTACCTCATCCGGGATCTACGGTCGCTACCTGAAGAATTGGTAAACCCCTGGAAGCTTACGCATAATGATAAGGCGTTCCTTATGGAATACGAGCCCTCTGCTGACGACCAGTTGATGGCGTATAACCTCAATACGACGGGTAGTGACATCACCGAGATACGATTTGCCAGGATGAACGGCAAAGACCCTGAAGACGTCCTGAAGGGCATCCGCTTTTCGGGTATCGCCTGGAATGGGAACAAAGGGCTGTTCTATCTCCGAAATGCCAACCGCAATGCTTTCGAACGCGACTCGACCTATACGCTCTATTACCATCGCCTGGGCACGCCGCAATCGGATGACAAGGTGATCATGGATGCAACGAGTGCGGATAATTCGCTTCGCATTGACAGCTATGGCGACAAGCTTCTCATTGTAGAGCGCGATCAGGCGGAAACACGTAGCGACTTATATGCGATCGATTTACGGAGTGATTTGCTGGAAGTAAAGCCGGTGCTTCGAAACAACCATCAACGCCATGTGAAATTTTACCGGAACGGGATGGTTTATTTTTCTTCTTCCACCTATGACTGGGGTGACTTGCGTGCGTTCCCTATCGACCGTCCTGAGGAAGAAAAAGTCATTATCCCGCAGGTGTATACCAGTCTGTTACTGGATGTGGATTTCATTTCCGATTATATCATCTGTAAGTACAAAAGCAATGGGAAAATCTACATGGCTGTCCACGATAAAGACGGGCAGTTTGTTCGGAAGTTTGATCTGCCCTATTCGATGAACTTTTCGATACGATTTTTCGATCCTGAGACATCCGAGTTGTTTGTTTCCCTTTATTCGTATGTCATCTCGCCTCAGAACTACAAACTCAACCTAAAGACCGGCAAAACCAGCACCTTTTTTATCGACTACGCCCGCGCCGAGCCTGCACTTTTCCCGTTTGATTACTTCGAAACGCGCAACACCACCTACAAAAGTCGTGATGGGGAAGATGTGCCTATCACAATTATATACAAAAAAGGGACGCCTCTCAATGGGCATAATCCCACGCTGCTGGAAGCGTATGGCGGGTTTGGTGTTTCGTCGCAGCCCTCTTATGATACCGGGTTGTTGTACTTCCTTGACAAAGGGGGTGTGTATGCCTATGCCGACATCCGGGGCGGTGGCGATAAAGGGGCAGGATGGCACCGGGATGCTATGGGTGTGAATAAAATACGGACGTTTTTAGACTTCATCGACGCGGCACAGTACCTGATCGACCAGAAGTATACGGAGCCGTCAAAACTGGCCATTACCGGAGCGTCGCAGGGTGGTTTGTTGGTCGGAACCGCGCTCACCATGCGCCCTGACCTGTTTGCCGTTGCGGTTGCGAAAGTCGGTGTGTATGATATGGAAAACTTCCATCGCTATTCCGTAGGGCGTTTCCATCTGGATGAATACGGTAATCCCGAGATCGAAGAGGAATACAAGGCTATGATGTCGTATTCTCCTTATCAGCATGTTTCTGAAACCCAAAACTATCCTGTTACGCTGATCCTAACAGGGCAGAACGATAACCGGGTGCCGCCGTTTCAGTCGTATAAGTTTGCGGCTGCGTTACAAAATCGAGCTGCGCAGAAAAATCCCGTTTATCTTCGTGTTGACGAAAATGTGGGCCACTATGGTAACATTGCCACATATAATCAATCGGTAAAAGCGGAGGCGGAGTTTTACGACTTTCTCCTCTACCATCTGCAATAAAAAAAGCCGGCTACTAGCCGGCTTTATTGTATAACACTTACTTTTTTATCCGTTCAACGCTTCCGCGCCACCAACGATTTCGAGGATTTCCCCGGTAATCGCCGCCTGGCGGGCTTTGTTGTAGGTCAGTTTCAACTGGTTGCGGAGCGCTGTCGCGTTGTCGGTTGCTTTGTGCATCGCCGTCATACGGGCACCGTGCTCGGCCGCAAACGAGTCGCGGATGGCTTTGTACAGTTGTGTCTTAAGCATTTTTGGGATGAGCGTCATGACAATCTCCTCCATCGACGGTTCGAAGATATAATCGACTGAGGATGCGTTTGACTGTCCTACCGATTGCAACGGCAGGAACTGCTCGGTTTTCACCACCTGCGTCGCTGCATTTTTGAATTGGTTGTACACCAATACGATACGGTCGTATTTTCCTTCGAGGAAAAGCGCCGTCAACCGGTCGGCGATCGCTGCTACGTTGTCGAATGTAAGGGCATCGAAAACGGCATTGTCGTTGAACGCGATTGTATTGGTCTTGCGCAGGGCGTCGTTTCCTTTCTTACCGATGGTGACGAACTCGATGTTCTTACCCGCGTAGGTCTCCCGCACGGCGCGTACTTCTTTGACGACGTTGGAGTTGAAGGCTCCGGCGAGACCCCGGTTTGAGGTTATGACCACGGCCAGTACGTTGCGTACCTCGCGTTGGGCGGTATAGTCTCCGCCTACCTCACCTTCGAGCGTCGCCGAAAGGTTCTGTAGCAATTCGGTCAATTTCTCGGCATACGGTCGCATGGCCGTGATGGCATCCTGGGCCTTTTTCAACTTGGCCGCAGAAACCATCTTCATCGCCGACGTAATCTGCATCGTCGATGAGACCGACGTGATACGATTACGGATTTCCTTGAGGTTTGCCATTCTAATTAGAAAATTAGGTAATTAGAAAATTAGATAATTGTCTCATTATCTAATTTTCTAATTGACTCATTACTTGTATTTCGCTGAAATCTCTTTCGCTGCTTTCTCCAACACGTCGGTGATGGTGTCGTCGAGTTTGCCCGCTTTCAGGGCGTTGAGCGTATCGCGGTGGGTGCTGTTCAGGTATTCGAGGTAGTCTTTCTCGAATTCTTTCACTTTGTTCACCGGCACGCTGCGGAGCAGGTTTTTCGAACCGGCGTAGATGATCGCTACCTGGTCTTCTACCGTGTAAGGGTCGTTGAGGCCTTGTTTCAGGATCTCTACGTTACGACGTCCTTTTTCGATTACGTTGAGCGTTACCGCGTCAAGGTCAGAACCGAATTTGGCGAAAGCCTCGAGTTCACGGAACTGCGCCTGGTCGAGCTTCAGTGTACCGGCTACTTTCTTCATCGACTTGATCTGGGCGTTACCTCCTACACGTGATACCGAGATACCTACGTTGATCGCCGGACGCACACCTGAGTTGAAGAGATCCGACTCAAGGAAGATCTGTCCGTCTGTGATCGAGATTACGTTGGTTGGGATATACGCCGAAACGTCACCCGCCTGTGTTTCGATGATCGGAAGTGCGGTCAGTGATCCGCCTCCTTTTACGATGCCTTTCAGTGATTCCGGAAGGTCGTTCATGCCTTTTGCGATATCGTCATCGGCGATGATTTTCGCCGCACGCTCGAGCAAACGGGAGTGGAGGTAGAATACGTCACCTGGGTAAGCCTCGCGTCCTGGTGGACGACGGAGGAGGAGTGACACCTCACGGTAGGCAACCGCTTGTTTCGACAAGTCATCATATACGATCAGCGCCGGACGGCCTGTGTCGCGGAAGTACTCACCGATAGCCGCACCTGCGAACGGAGCGTATACCTGCATCGGAGCCGGGTCAGACGCGTTCGCTGCCACGATTACGGTGTAGGCCATTGCGCCTTTTTCTTCAAGGGTTTTGGCGATACCAGCAACGGTAGAGGCTTTCTGGCCTACCGCTACGTATATACAGAATACAGGCTGGCCTGCATCGTAGAATTCTTTTTGGTTGAGGATCGTATCAAGACATACGCTCGACTTACCTGTCTGGCGGTCACCGATGACAAGCTCACGCTGTCCGCGTCCGACCGGGATCATCGCGTCGATTGCCTTCACTCCTGTCTGGAGCGGCTCCGTTACCGGTTGACGGAAGATAACGCCTGGTGCTTTTCTTTCGAGTGGCATTTCGTAAAGCTGTCCGCCGATCGGTCCTTTACCGTCGATAGGCTGGCCCAGTGTGTTCACGACGCGGCCTACCATCTCTTCCCCTACGCGAAGGGATGCGATGCGCTGCAGCCGTTTTACGGTGGCACCTTCCTTGATCGCGCCGGATGGTCCGAGGAGTACGACCCCTACGTTGTCTTCCTCAAGGTTGAGGACGATACCTTCCAGTCCGTTCTCGAACTGCACGAGTTCGCCGTATTGTGCGTTTGACAGTCCGTATACACGGGCAATACCGTCACCCACCTGCAATACGGTTCCTACTTCTTCCAGCGTAGCTCCGGATTCGAAAGCCGAAAGTTGCTTTTTCAGGATTGCTGAAATCTCAGCCGCTTTAATTTCCGCCATAACTATTGTTAACTAAAATCAGTTACTTAATTCTCTTTTCAGTTCGGTTAAACGATCGGCTACTGAGGCATTGTACTGCCGGTCGCCGATGCGAAGGATGAACCCGCCGATGATCGCCGGATCCACGATATTCTGGATGATGATGTTCTTGGAGGAAAACTCCTTGATCTTCGCCATCACTTTGCTTTCCAGTTCGGCTGTGATCGGAAAGGCCGTTGTGACAATCGCCACTTCGGTACCGCTCAGCTCGTCGAACAATATCTTATACTGTTGGGCTACCTGTGCCAGGATCTCAAACCGCTTGTTTTCGTGCAGGAGGCGGAACAGGGCTTTGGTATCATTCTGTACCGAAGCGAATACCTCGTTCAGGGCCGACAGTTTGATCTCGGAGGTTGTCACGGGATTGGAAAGGAACTCTTTCAGTTCGTCGCTTTCGCTGATTGCTCCCAGGATGGTGTCCATATCGGCATTCACAGCAGCCGTATTGCCTGCCGTTTCGAGTATCGCTTTCGCGTAGCGTATTGCAGCTCTCGACATGCCTTAGTTCAGTTTGACGTCACCCAGCATCTTCTCGACGAGTTTGGTCTGGGCTTCTTTGTTTGACAATTCCTCTTTCAGCAACTTCTCGGCGATGTCAAGTGAAATCGTCGAAATCTGTGCTTTCAACTCCGCGAGTGCCGCGTTCTTTTCACCTTCGATCGAGGCTTTGGCCTGCTCGATCATTTTCTGTCCCTGTGCAGCCGCTTCCGACTTGGCATCAGCGATCATTTTTTCTTTGATCTCACGGGCTTCCTTCATGAGGGCGTCGCGCTCTGCGCGGGCTTCTGCCAACAGGTTCTCGTTCTGCGTCTTCAGGTTGGCCATTT
>DATGXZ010000037.1:0-13447 GCA_035298445.1 Flavobacterium sp. | reverse complement strand
CTAAGTCTGTATCCGTAACCGTGTCGCCTTGTGAGCCATCGTACCCAGGTTGAAGGGTGTTGCTTGTAAACGACTGTTCTCTTTCAAACTTCTGGTATGAGTATCCTGCGGTGAGGTCTGCGTTGAAGTCACCGAATGTCTTATTGTAGTTCAGGTAAACGTCCAAAAGTTTGTTGCGACGCATCTCTTCGGTAAATTCATCGTTACCATATGGCACGTTACCATTGTTGGCAGCCGAAGCAGCAGTTGAAGGAACCACAACTGTCCGCTCACCATTTGCCTCATCGAAACCTACATTTGCAACAAAACGAAGTTCTGGCAGGAAGTGGAACTTATAGTCGAGTTCCACGTTTCCTAAGAATCGCTTGTTACGGCCGTTGTCGTTACGTTGCAATAACTGGGCAACAGGGTTACGTGGCGCGAGGTTGTCGACTTGCGCGTTTCCTTGTCCGTTGATGGAATAGTATTCGAAAAACCCGTCGAACGGCGACGTTGGATCATACACCGGTTGTGTAGGGTCAAAGCGAAGGGCATTCCCCTCGATGGCTTCTGTGAAGCGGTTTCGCTCACGCGTGTAGTTAGCGTTCACACGCAACTTAAGGTGATCACCGAAGAAGCTTGGGTTCATCGCCACGTTAACAGACGTACGTTGGAACACGTTTGTCAAACGAAGACCTTCCTGATACGTGTTATTCAGCGTAAGACGTGTCGGGATTTTTCCAAAAAGGCTTCCTCCAATGGTCAGGTTATTATCTACCAAGTCGGTATCGCGGTAGATAGCATCCTGCCAATCCGTATTGGCCGTACCCATCCGATTGTTGATCGCCAGGTTAGACGCATAATTTGGCGCGGTGGTATCCGTGATAGGATAGCGGGTAGCAATCAGGTTGCGGAACTGGTTGGCGCTAAGTACATCGACCTTCTCGGCCAGACGACCTGCACCGTACTGGAAGTTGTATTCTACTTTAAGGTCCTTACCACCTTTTTTGGTGGTGATAATGATCACACCGTTCGAAGCCCGGGATCCGTAGATCGCAGTAGCAGATGCGTCCTTCAATACAGTAATTGACTCGATCGTGTTCGGGTTGAGCGACGCCAGGAACGATGTAGAACCTGTGTTAGTCGAATTCGTGATAGGGAAGCCATCCACAACGATCAAGGGATCGTTGCTAGCGTTCAGGGAAGCACCTCCCCTGATCCGGATTTCCGAACCGGAACCCGGTGCACCGCTGGTGTTGATGGTCAGACCCGCCACCTTACCATTAAGGAGGTTTTCAGTCGTGACGATGGCACCTTTGTTGAAATCCTTTGCAGTCACAGTGGTCACAGAACCCGTCACATCTTTCTTACGGACGGTTCCATACCCCACCTGCACCACGACCTCCTGAAGCTGTGAAGCTTCTTCAGCCAAGGCAAACGAAAGGGTTTTCTGACCAGTATAGGTCACGGTTTGTTGTGTGAATCCGATTGATGACACGACGATGACATCGCCGTTTTTCACGCCAGTTAGCGTAAACTTGCCGTCGATGTCGGAAGAGGTGCCATTACTGGTACCCTGCACAACGATGCTGGCACCCGGCAACGGCAGGCCATTGGCTTGCTCAGTCACCGTTCCGGAAACCGATTGGGCCAGCATGCTCGCTGGGAGTAACAGCAGAAAAATGAACAACTTAGTGTAAATTGTTTTCATACATCTGTTTAGGTTAAAATTGAGTTAGTTAGCGTGTAATCGCTGCTTCGAACGTGTTAAAAGTATGTAAATAAACGGTTAGCTCGGCGGAGGCCTTTCGAAAACAGAATCGCAAACGTTTTCGTGTTGAAAACTTTCACGCCTACCTACAAATTTAGCCTAATCCTTACAGGATGTAAAAATAAAAAACACTATAATTACGAAATTAAAAATTACATGGTTTTCATCTATGAAAAGAAAGGTCACGCTTAAACAAATTGCAAAAGAACTGGATGTCTCGATTTCTACCGTTTCAAAATCGCTTCGTGACAGCGCGGAAATCAGCGAAGACACCCGCCTGAAGGTGCAGGCCTTTGCCAAACTTTACAATTATAAACCCAATAATATCGCGCTCAGCCTTAAAAATCGCAAGACAAAAACCATCGGCGTCATCATCCCGGAAATCGTCCATCATTTCTTCGCGACCGTTATCAGCGGTATCGAACAAATGGCGAATGAATCCGGCTACAGCGTCGTCGTCTGCCTTTCCAACGAATCCTTCGACAAGGAAGTCCTTAACATGGAAATGCTGGCCAACGGCAGCACAGACGGTTTCATCATGTCATTGTCAAAGGAAACGCAACTCAAAGGCGACTTCCACCACATCAACGAGGCTATTAGCCAGGGCATGCCAGTCGTGATGTTTGACCGTGTCACGAACGACGTCCTTTGCGATAAAGTCATCATCGACGACAAACTGGCGGCCTACGAAGCCGTCGTCTCCCTGGTTAAGATGGGAAAACGAAAAATCGCGCTCCTCTCCACAGTAGATTACGTAAGTGTCGGAAAGTTGCGTACCGAAGGCTACACCAAAGCGATCCGCGACAACGACCTTCCGCTTGAAGAGGCCCTGATTGTTCGGATTGGCGATGAGAGCGAGCTGGAATCTAAGGTGTCGGCTTTACTCGAAGACCGAAGTATTGATGCGGTGTTGGCGGTCAATGAACTCTATGCCGTTACGACGATAAAACTGGCGCGGGAAGCCGGACTCCAGGTCCCCAATAACCTCTCTGTCATTGCCTTTACGGATGGGATCATTTCCCAATACTCCACCCCTACCATTTCCACCGTGAGCCAGAACGGCATCAAAATGGGCGAGAAAGCCGCCCGGATGCTGATCGAGCGGCTCGAGGCCGAAGAACTCGGTGTAGAGGAAGAAGAACAATACCGTACGGAGGTGATTGACACCCAACTCATCGAACGCGAGTCAACGTCCGTAAGCGCATAACGCAGTACGCCGTCGGTCTCTTAAATTTCAGGTCGAACCATCGACTTTGAAATTATTCCGCTATATTTACCGCCTGATTCATCAGAACTTGTAGTCCTGCTTCGAACACAAACTCAAGTTTTGATAAGCAACACGCTTATCGTAACGCCTTTAAATTACGATATGGAAAAGCGTAGATTAAGCTTCTGGGAGATTTGGAACATGAGTTTCGGTTTCCTGGGGATACAAATGGGATTTGCCCTGCAGAACGCCAATGCAAGCCGAATTCTCCAGACCTTTGGTGCCGATGTTCATGAACTCTCCTGGTTTTGGATCATCGCGCCTCTCATGGGGTTGATTGTGCAACCTATCATCGGTCATTACAGTGACAACACCTGGGGACGCTTTGGCAGAAGGAAACCGTTCTTTCTGGCAGGCGCGCTATTGGCCTCCATTGGTTTAGTTCTCATGCCTCAGGCTGACATCTTCGTCGCATTCCTTCCTGCACTATGGGTAGGAGCCGGTATGTTGATGATAATGGACGCGTCTTTCAACATTGCTATGGAGCCTTTCCGTGCATTGGTGGGCGATAATCTACGTAATGACCAGGCTACCCTCGGATTCAGTGTCCAGACAGCGCTTATTGGTTTTGGCGCCGTAATCGGTTCGTGGCTTCCCTATGCCCTTACCAATTGGTTTGGGGTGTCGAACGAGGATCCAGACGGCGTTCCTCCCCATTTGATCTATTCCTTCGTAATCGGGGCTGTTGTATTGGTCGCTTCCATTCTGATTACAATCCTTACAACGAAAGAATACTCCCCCGACGAGCTAGCCCAGTTTGCCGACGAGAAAGCGAGCGCAGAAGCCCTTGCCCTTGACCAGTCAGCAGAGGCCGAACCAATTAAAGAGGCGCGTCTCGTTGATATTTTTGAGGATTTCAAAAAGATGCCGACGACCATGCGCCAACTGAGTTGGGTGCAATTCTTCTCGTGGTTTGGGCTTTTCGGTATGTGGGTTTTCACCACTCCTGCTATTGCGCACCACATCTATGGACTTCCAGTCAACGATACCAAAAGCCCCACCTATCAGGCGGCGGGTGACTGGGTGGGTATTCTTTTTGGCGTGTATAATGCCGTATCCGCCGTTTTCGCATTCGCGTTGCCTCTCATCGCCAAACGAATTGGGCGCAAGCTTACCCATTCTTTGTCGCTTATCATTGGCGGGATCGGGCTCATCTCTATGTATGTCATGCCCGACGAAAACTGGTTGATTCTTTCCATGCTGTGTGTGGGAATCGCCTGGGCGAGCATCCTGTCAATGCCCTACGCCATTCTTGCGGGCGCGATTTCACCTAGAAAAATGGGGGTTTATATGGGAATCTTCAATTTCTTTATCGTAATTCCACAAATCGTAAATGCCCTGATTGGTGGGCCACTCGTGAAATACCTTTACCATGACGACGCCATATTTGCTTTGATTACAAGTGGTGTATCATTTCTGATTGCGGCTGCATTGGTATTCAAAGTCAAGGATGTAGCCGGACAAACCCCAAATTAATGAATAAAAAAGCCTTCATTTTCGACCTCGACGGTGTGCTCGTCGACACCGCAAAATACCATTACCTGGCGTGGCAAAAGATTGCGCATGAACTGGGCATCGAATTCACGCCTGAACACAATGAAGAGTTGAAGGGTGTCAGCCGCGTTCGCTCGCTTGATATCATCCTCGGACTCGGAAAAATCGAAGCAACACAGGAACAAAAAGACAAATGGCTGGTGCAGAAAAACGAGGACTATTTGTCGTACCTCGTCAATATGGACGAAGGTGAGATTCTGCCGGGCGTACTTCCGGTACTGAAGTACCTGAAACAAAAAAACCAATTGGTCGCACTGGGTTCGGCTAGCAAAAATGCGCGCCCGATCCTGGAAAAAACCAATACCATGCGTTTCTTCGACGCTATTGTCGACGGAAACGACGTCACGAATGCGAAACCCGACCCGGAAGTTTTCGTTCGGGCTGCCCAACTGGTGGGCGTGCCAAACGAAAAGGCCGTAGTCTTTGAAGACTCGGTCGCGGGGGTACAGGCGGCGAACATCGCACACATGACCAGCGTCGGCATCGGCGATGAAAGTGTTCTGAAAGAGGCCCGTTACCTGTTCAGGGACTTCACCTACATCGACACGGCGTTTATTGACTGTCTTATCAAAAATTAGGCAACTGCCCTTATTTAATACATTGCAAATGAACCAGGATTATATCAAGCCCGACAACTGGTCGGTTATAGAAGAAGGATTTGATGCCGAACGGGTAAAATCATCCGAAAGTCTTTTCAGCATCGGAAACGGTGCCATGGGCCAACGTGCCAACTTTGAAGAACATTACTCGGGAGAAACCTTCCAGGGAAGCTATATTGCGGGCATCTATTATCCCGATAAAACGAAAGTAGGCTGGTGGAAAAACGGGTATCCGGAGTATTTCGCAAAGGTACTCAATGCTCCCAACTGGATTGGGATCAACGTCACCATCAACGGAGAACCGCTTGACCTTCACAACTGCCGGGAAGTACGTCATTTCCGCCGGGAGCTCAATATGCGCGAAGGATGGTACCACCGTTCCTTCGAAGCCGTACTCCAAAACGGCACAGAGATCAGGGCCGACATCCGTCGTTTCCTTTGTATGGACCTGGACGAAGTAGGTGTGATACGATATGAAATTACGGCGTTGAACACAGCCGCAACAATGGTTTTCGAACCGTATCTGGATGCCGGCGTGCACAACGAAGACGCCAACTGGGAAGAGAAATTCTGGGAAACACTTGCCGTTGATCATAAGGGCGACAGCGGCTATGTCACTGCGCGTACCTTTAAGACGCATTTCGTCGCGACGACCTTCATGCACAATGCAGTCGCACTGGCCGAAAAGGAATTGGACGCTACACCTGAGGTTACCCAAAACGATGACACAGTATCGATGGCGTATACTGTTCATGCAGAAAAAGGGGTAAAAGCCTCGCTCACGAAATTCGGCGGATACGCAGTATCGCTCAACCACACCGATACCATAGCCGGTGCCCAACAGGCAATTTCCCGCGCGCAGGCGATTGGTTATGAAGGATTGCTGGCGCAACAGGTAGCAGCATGGGCTGCTATCTGGGAAATGTCTGATATCACTATTGAAGGGGATGTCAAGGCACAACAAGGCATCCGTTTCAACATCTTCCAACTGAACCAGACCTATTCGGGTAAGGATTCACGCCTGAATATTGGGCCTAAAGGTTTCACCGGTGAAAAATACGGTGGCTCTACTTATTGGGATACCGAAGCGTATTGCATTCCATTCTATATGGCTACAAAAGACCAACAAGTCGCCCGTAACCTACTCACCTATCGCTACAACCAACTGGATCGCGCGATCGAAAACGCGGGTAAACTAGGCTTCACCAATGGAGCGGCGCTCTACCCGATGGTGACGATGAACGGGGAAGAATGCCATAACGAATGGGAAATCACCTTTGAGGAGATCCACCGAAACGGTGCGATTGCCTTCGCTATTTACAACTACCATCGTTTCACCGGTGACTATTCTTATATTCCGGAAAAAGGACTGGAAGTGCTGATCGCGATCGCGCGCTTCTGGCAACAAAGGGCTACCTGGTCGGACTACCGTCAGAAATACGTTATTCTGGGCGTTACGGGGCCAAACGAATACGAGAACAACGTCAACAATAACTGGTATACTAATTATCTGGCGGCCTGGTGTATCCGATATGCGTCGGAGCAAGTCGAGCAGGTACGTCAGGAGTATGGGGATGATTATCTGCGTATTGTACAGAAAACCAAGCTGACACAGGAAGAACTCGCCACGTGGCAGAAGGTGTCAGAGAATATGTATTATCCCAAATCCGATGAATTGGGCGTTTACCTCCAACAGGATGGTTTTCTCGACAAAGAACTCGTGAAAGTGGCCGACCTCGACCGCTCGCAACGTCCGCTGAACCAAAAGTGGTCGTGGGACCGTATCCTTCGTTCGCCTTACATCAAGCAGGCCGATGTGCTGCAGGGGTTCTATTTCTTCGAAGACCATTTTACGCGTGAAGAACTCGAGAAGCATTTTGATTTCTACGAGCAGTTTACCGTACACGAAAGTTCGCTATCGCCTTGCGTGCATTCGATCCAGGCGGCGGTATTAGACAAGATGGAAATGGCGTATGCCTTCTATCTCCGCACCTCGCGACTCGACCTCGACGATTATAACAAGGAAGTAGAGGAAGGATGCCACATCACTTCTATGGCCGGAACCTGGATGAGCATTGTGGAAGGTTTTGGCGGTATGCGCGTTCGCGATGGCGTCTTGCATTTCACGCCGCGGATTCCGAAAGAATGGGAAGGATACTCGTTCAAGATCAATTTCCGGGGACAAATACTAAAGATTTCGGTACATCCGACCGAGACGAAATTCTCACTGGAAGGTGGAAACGAACTGACCGTGGTGGTCAATGGCAAGGAAGTAACGGTCGAACCAAATGGTTTGGTGACAGTTTAACAAAATATGCGGTTTTCCCGTAACCGACGTTGAGGCGCGCCTCCGAACTTTGGGTCCAGACCTCAAAGGTTTTAAAAACCTTTGAGATCTGGACAAATAACCAAAAAATGGAAAAGCGACCTCTTCTCGAAGCCGGAAAAACCTATTGGATCCGACAAACCGGTAACAACAATGAACCGTTGTTTCTTGAAAAACGGAATTTTACGTTCTTTATCCGACTGATGCGTCGCCACTTACCCGTCGCCTATGACGTACAAGCTTATGCCCTAATCGAAACCGAGATACAACTCGTTTTGACGGTAAAAGAGGGCGACGTCATGCCATCTCAATACGCCGAAAAACCCTATCAGCCATTATCCAATCTTCTAAACGCCTACGCGAAAGCCATCAACAAGTCTTATGGTCGCTCAGGAAGCCTGTTCCGCGTTCGATACAAACGCCTGCCGATCCTTAATGACATGACGCTGGCCGATGTCATCCACCAAACACACCTATTGCCGGCGCGCACAGGCCGAAAGTATACGTTCTATCCGTACTCTTCCTACACAAACCCACTATCTCTATGAAACGACTGCTGCTATTACTCCTCGCCTCTTCAGCCTTCGCCCAACTTTCAAAGGTCGAACCGCCCTTTTGGTATGCGGGAATGGAAAACCCCCAACTGCAGATTATGTTCTACGGAAAGAACATCAGCCAGTACAACGTGACGGCTCCGGCCAACATTCCGGTGACGTCGGTTATCCGGACGGAAAACCCGAACTACCTGTTTGTAACGGTAAACACCGCCGGACTTTCCCCGTCCGACGTACTCTTCTCTTTCAGTCTCAAAGGCAAACAGGCCTTTACCCGCAAGTACGAACTTCGGGCACGAAAGAACGGATCGAGGATGCGCAAAGGATACGATTCATCCGATGTGATGTACCTGTTGATGCCGGATCGTTTCGCCAACGGAAACCCAAACAACGATAATACGGCCGATACTGCTGAAAAAGCAGATCGCACCATCAATAATGGGCGCCACGGCGGCGACCTGCAAGGAATCATCGAGCACCTCGATTACATACAGCAGACCGGCGCCACAGCCATCTGGAGCACACCGCTTTGTGAAGACAACGACCCACGGGGCTCGTATCACGGATACGCCGAGTCGGACGTCTACCGGATCGACCCACGGTACGGCACCAACGACGACTACCTGAAGCTTTCCTCTGAACTGCACAAACGGGGCATGAAATTGGTACTGGATTACGTAACCAACCATTGGGGCGCGGAACACTGGATGATAAAAGACCTTCCGACCTATGACTGGATACACCAGTTCCCGGGTTACGCCCAAAGCAACTACCGGATGACCACCCAATTCGATCCCAATAGGGCGGAGAGCGATAAGCGTTATTGTGTAGACGGCTGGTTCGTAAAATCAATGCCCGATCTCAACCAGTCAAATCCGCTTGTGGTCACCTACCTGACCCAAAACGCGATTTGGTGGATCGAATATGCAGACCTGGATGGTTTCCGGGTCGACACCTACTCCTATAACGACAAAGAAGGTATCGCCAAATGGACCAAAGCCATCACCGACGAATACCCGTATTTCAATATCGTCGGCGAAGTCTGGATGCACGACCAGGCGCAGATGGCTTACTGGCAGAAAGACAGTCGGATTGGGGCGATCGATAATTATAATTCGTATTTGCCGAGCGTCATGGACTTCACCCTGCACGATGCCATCGGGTCAGTTTTCAACGAAGACCAACCGTCGTGGGACAGAGGAATCGTGAAGGTCTACGAGAACTTTACAAATGACTTTCTTTATCCCAACATCAACAACATGCTGGTATTCGCCGAAAACCATGACACACAGCGATTCAACCAGCTGTATGGAAATGATATTCGGAAATATAAACTGGCCATGGCCCTTATCGGCACCATCCGCGGTATCCCGCAGATATACTACGGCTCTGAAATTGGCATGGCGGGCAATAAAGATAAAGGCGATGGCGATATCCGACGTGACTTCCCAGGCGGCTGGCCCGGCGATACGCAGAATGCCTTCACCCGTGCCGGACGAACGGCCGAACAGAACGCCTATTTCGATTTCACCTCCCGTCTGTTCAACTGGCGGAAAACGGCGTCGGTGATCCACCATGGAAAAACCAAACATTTCCTTCCGGAGAACAACGTCTATGTATACTTCCGTTACGATGACAACCATCTCGTAATGGTCGTACTCAATAACCATCCGGAACGACAAACCATCAAGACCGATCGCTTCCGCGAAATCCTAAACGCCTCGAAAGGACGCGACATCCTAACAGAACAAACAGTTGACCTGTCGTCACAAATCACGATCGAAGGAAAAACCCCTATGATCATTGAAATTCGCTGATATGAACTACCGCATCCTTCCCATCCTTTCGCTTCTGGTTACCGCTATGGGCTTTTCGCAACACGCCGCCCCCAAGAAAACGCCATTTCTGTGGCCATCTGCCAATCTCTATTTTGTGGTAACCGACCGTTTCTGCAACGGAGATACGACCAACGACCTGAACTTCGGACGCACCAAGCCCGCAGCGAAGTTCCGCGGTTTTGAAGGAGGCGATATCAAAGGCGTGACGAAAAAGATCAAAGAAGGCTATTTCGATCAATTGGGTGTCAATGCCCTCTGGCTTACGCCGATCGTGGAGCAAATCCATGACGGAACGGACGAAGGAACAGGATTGTCGTATGGCTTCCACGGCTATTGGACGAAAGACTGGAGCGCCCTTGACCCGAATTTTGGCACCGAGGCCGACCTACAGGAATTGGTCACGACCGCACACGCACACGGCATTCGAATCGTGCTGGACGCCGTTATCAACCACACCGGACCGGTAACCGACGCAGACCCCGCATGGCCGTCTGACTGGGTGCGCACCGGCCCTACCTGCTCCTACAAAAGCTATGAGACCACTACCGCCTGCACGCTGGTGAAGAACCTTCCCGATGTGTTGACGGAATCAGACGCAGCGGTCGAACTGCCTCCTTTCCTGATAGAAAAATGGAAAAAGGAAGGACGTTACGAACAACAAATGGCGGAATTGGACGCTTTTTTCAAAGCAACCGGTTACCCGCGCGCACCGAAGTACTATATCATCAAATGGCTGACCGACTACGTACGCAAGTTCGGTATTGACGGCTACCGCGCCGACACTGTAAAACACACTAATCCGGAGGTTTGGATGGCACTGAAGACACAGTGTGAGGCCGCTTTCGCGGAATGGAAAAAAGCGCATCCGGAAAATGTGCTCGACGATAACCCATTTTTTATGGTGGCCGAGGTGTACGGGTACGGTGTAAGCGGCGGACGCAACTACGATTTCGGCGACCACAAAGTCGACTATTTCAACCACGGGTTTGACGCGATGATCAATTTTGAATTCCGTTGGGATGCCGATAAAGACTATGCGTTTCTTTTTGGCAAGTACGCTGAGAAGTTCGCCACCACACTGAAGGATGTTACCGTCCTGAACTATACCGCCTCGCACGACGATGGTAACCCTTTTGACGCCAAACGGGTGAAGTCTTTCGAAAACGCGAATAAGTTGCTGTTGTCTCCAGGTATCTCCCAAACGTACTATGGTGATGAAACCGCGCGGCTTCTTGCACATGACGATGCCACGGGCGACGCCAAACTACGGTCGCCGATGAAATGGGACGCGATCGAAAAGGACTCATCTACCAAGGCGATTCTGGAACACTGGCAGAAAATAGGACGCTTCCGCGGACGCCATGTCGCGGTGGGAGCCGGTACGCACACCGTATTGTCTACAACGCCGTATGTCTGCGCACGACAGTATGCGCAGCATGGCATTTCCGACACCGTCGTAATCGGACTCGATCTGGTAAAAGGCGCTAAAACAATCGCCGTTAACGGTGTGTTCAAAGACGGCCAAAAACTGCGGGACGCCTATTCGGGCCAGGAAACCAAAGTGAAGAAGGGCACGGTAACGGTTGATTCGCCGTTTACGGTGGTACTACTCGAAGAAGTCCACTAATCCGGTTCATTGAAGCAGCCGACATAATTCCTTTTACACATGCTACGCATCGCACACCGTGGCGCTAAAGGCTATGCCCCTGAAAATACCCTGGCAGCGTTTGAGAAAGCGATGGCGATGGGTGCAGACGGCATAGAGTTGGATGTACACCTTAGTGCCGACGGAAAGGTAGTCGTTATGCACGACGCTACACTTGACCGGATGACAGGCGCAGCCGGGACGATTGCGGAAATGGAATGGCAGTCAATTCAAACATATCGTGTGGCGGACCACCACCCTATTCCTTTATTGGAAACCGTCATTGAACTACTTGGCGCCGGTTTCTTCCTGAATATTGAACTCAAGGTGGCGACAGCGGCGGAACCCGTGTTGGCCATCATTGAAGCGTATGTCGCCAAAGGATTCGAATATGAACAATTCCTCGTCTCCTCCTTTGACTGGGTGGCCTTGCAGGAAGTCCGCGAGCGACAACCAAAAGTGCCTGTTGGCGTGCTTACGCAGACGGATCTCAATCTGGCCATCGCGTTTGCGCGTTCGGTTCGGGCGGAGGCCGTGCACCCCTATTTTCACCTACTATCGGCCCAAAACGTGCTTCAGATGCAGGAGGAAGGCTTCCGGGTTTTTACCTGGACCGTCAACGAACCTGGCGATATCGCCCTGGTAAAGTCGTATCTTGTCGACGGAATTATAAGTGACTATACCGACAGGTTATGATCCAATCGTATGATATCGTTATCGTGGGCGGCGGTGCTGCCGGGTTCTTCACGGCCCTCAACGCCGCGGAAGCTCAGCCGAAGTTAAAAATCGCCATCCTGGAACGCGGCAGTGACGTGCTTTCGAAAGTTCGGGTCTCGGGCGGTGGACGGTGTAACGTCACTCATGCCTGCTTCGATCCGCGCGAATTGGTGAAGCATTACCCACGGGGCGAAAAAGAGCTCAGGGGGCCGTTCCATTCCTTTGCCTGTGGCGATACGATTGAATGGTTCGAACGGCATGGGGTAGCGCTCAAAACAGAGGAAGACGGCCGCATGTTTCCGGTTACGGACAGTTCACAAACCATCATAGATTGCTTTCTATCCACAGCTTCGAAATACAAAATTGACATTCGTACCGGACACAGTGTACAGTCGCTATTCCGAAATGAAAAAGGCTGGAAGATCGATACCACGAAGGGATCGTTTTCTGCTACCTCCCTCGTGATGGCGAGCGGCAGTAACCCGAAGATGTGGGAGATGGTCGCCGAACTCGGCCATACGATCATACCACCGGTTCCCTCACTATTTACTTTCAACATTAAAGATGCGCGCATAAAAGAGTTGCCCGGCATCTCCGCACTGGCTACCGTAACCATTCCCGGCACAAAGTTAGAGGCCGAAGGGCCATTGCTGATTACGCACTGGGGGCTGAGCGGACCTGCGATATTGAAGCTGTCGGCTTGGGGCGCCCGTATACTGGAAGCCAAAAAATACCTGTTTGAAATCCGGGTGAACTGGCTGCACGACCAGGATAAGGAGGACGTATTGACGACCGTCGCCTCTTTGCGTACCGAGAGCGGGAAGAAACAGGTGATGTCGCGTTCACCATTCGGGCTCGTGAGTCGTTTATGGGAAAGCCTCTGCTCGGCTGCCGGAATTGGCAAGGAAACCCGCTGGGGTGACCTCTCCGCCAAACAGGCCGACGCATTGGCTTCACAATTAACAGAAAGCCGTTTTCAGGTAAATGGGAAAAGTACGTTTAAAGAAGAATTCGTCACCGCAGGAGGCGTGTCATTAAAAGAGGTGGATTTCCGCACGATGGAAAGCAGGATAGTCCCGCAACTTTACTTCGCAGGTGAAGTACTCGACATTGATGCCATCACAGGCGGATTCAACTTCCAGAACGCCTGGACGGGCGGATGGCTGGCGGCTAAGGCGATAACGTTGGCAACTGAGG
>DATGXZ010000036.1:0-3512 GCA_035298445.1 Flavobacterium sp. | reverse complement strand
CATGGGCCGCTGCGCTGCCGCGTCGGCATGCATCCGCGTTTCGGCGAATTCCAGTATGTGTGCCTGGGCCTCTTCAACGCTGTCGGTCAGCAATACATACCGCATGTCATCTGCACTGATGGTCTCCAGTTGTTTCATCCGTTCGAAATGGGCGATGAGGTCTTTGTGGAATTCCAACCCCATGATAATGATGGGGAACGCTTAGGTTTTGCCGGTTTGCACGAGTGTAAGCGTCTCGAAGAACTCGTCAAGGGTGCCATAACCGCCTGGCAGCACGATGAAGGCACTCGAGTATTTTCGCAACAATTCCTTCCGTACGAAAAAATACTCGATGGATACAAAACGGTCCAGATACGGATTAGGCGATTGTTCCCGCGGAAGGACAATATTGCACCCAATCGACAAACCACCGCCTTCCCGGGCACCGCGGTTGGCCGCTTCCATGATTCCGGGGCCTCCGCCGGTCATGATCGTAAACCCCGACTGCGCCAATCCGGTCGCCACTTCCCGCGCGAGTTCGTAATACGGATGGCCTTCCTTAAAACGCGCCGATCCGAAGATGGTCACGCACGGACCCGCAAAGTGCAGTGCCCGAAAGCCCCGTATGAACTGCCGTACGACACCAAAAGTGTAGGCGAGCTCCCGCCATCGTTCCCGGGGTCCGCGAAGGAAACTCTTTTCCTCCGCATGCGCCTGTCGGGCTGATTTTCGTAGCGGTGCGGTCGTGGCGTCGGTAGGGGTAGGTGTCATGGGTAGTGCAGCTAGAACAACAAATGTAAGTAGCGGAAAATGATCTGTATTGTTTCTTTAAAGGTATTTAACAGCGTGCCCATCCATGTCGCCAAATGCGTACTGAAATAATTTGGAAAATTGAACGCTGTTCATTTTCTTTGCATCTTGGGAACCGCCGAACGAAAAATAGAAGATAAGGAACGGCTTCGGTCGCTTATTCTCCAGGCAGCGAAAAAACTGTTTGTCGAGAAGGGGATTGAACATACGACCATGCGCAATATCGCCGACTCCGTGCGCTACAGTGTCGGGACGGTGTATGTATATTTTAAGGATAAGAACGCCATCCTGCACGAACTGCACACCCAGGGTTTCATCCAGTTAGGGGGGAAGATGCAGGTATTGGGCGCCGTATCCGAACCTATGGAACGCCTCAAGGCCATGGGACGGGCCTACATTGCCTTCGCCATGGAAAACCCCGATATGTATGACCTGATGTTTTCGATGAAAGCCCCCATGGAATTTATCCATGAAAATTGTAATCACGACTGGGACGAAGGGAAAGGAACCTTTGACGGCCTCCGGATAACCGTCGCCGACTGCATCGCCAACGGATACTTTAAAGGGCACGAAACCGAACCGCTGGCGTTTGTTATCTGGAGCACCGTGCACGGGATGTGTGCCCTGAAGATTGCAGATCGAATACGGGGCCTCCGGTCGGAAGAGCCGGTGGAAGTGGTCATGGAAGCCTACGAGGAATTCGTCAGGCTCATTGACCGTTGATTTTTTTTGGTCCTATAATGAACAATGTTCAAAAATAATGTTACGTTCATATTTCTAAATCGTTAATTCAAAAACAAACATGAAACAGTTCTTCACGCTGCTGCTAAGCCTCCTGGTAGGGGTGGCCTTCAGCCAAAAAGGTGTCGTCAAAGGTACCGTCATCGACAAACTCACCGAAGTGCCGCTGCCCGGGGCGACGGTTACCATCAGCACCGGCTCAACGCCTGTCATAACAGATGAAAAAGGCGCCTTCGAGTTTACCAATGTACCGCTGGGGCGTCTCAACCTCACCGCCAGTTTCGCCGGATATGCCTCGGTTACCATCCCCAATGTTGACGTTACCGCCGGTAAAGAGGTAATACTAACGGCCGCCCTCACCGAAACATTGACCGACCTTCAGGAGGTTGTTATCAAACAACAGCCCGGCAAGGTAAAGGCATTGAACAAAATGGCCGCCGTATCGGCCCGGCAGTTCAGCACCGAGGAAGTGAACCGTTATGCCGGGGGGCGGAGTGACATCGCACGACTCGTATCGAACTTCGCCGGCGTTTCCACGGCAAACGACAGCCGAAATGATATTGTGGTCCGCGGCAATGCGCCCACCGGTATGCTGTGGCGACTTGAAGGCATCCCGATTCCGAGTCCGAACCACTTTTCAACCGTGGGTACTACAGGAAGTCCGGTGTCGGCCTTAAACCCGAATATGATTGCCAATTCGGACTTTATCACATCGGCATTTCCGGCCGAATATGGCAACGCACTCAGCGGCGTCTTCGATCTCAATCTCCGAAAAGGGAACAAAGAAACGTATGAATTTCTGGCTGGGGTAGGTGCTTACCCGGGGGCCGAACTCATGGCAGAAGGCCCGTTCCTAAAGAAGGAAGGTTCGTTTCTCGTAGCCGCCCGCTATGGTATAGCCGGCTATCTGGGAGGCGCCGGCACAGGGGCAGCGATTCCCAATTACAATGACATCGCCTTCAACCTCGATTTCGGAAAGGGAAAGGCCGGAGAGATTACCTTCTTCGGTATCGTCGGGTTTTCTGACATCGAATTCCTGGGGGAGGACGCCGACGATTCGGATCTCTTCTCTGCCCGCGACGCCAACCAGAAGGTGCGGTCGAATTTCTTCGTGAGTGGACTCACCCATAAGATATCCCTAAGCTCAAAGACGTTTCTTAAGTCGAATATCGCCTTTTCCGGTAGCGCCAACACCTATGACGAAGAACGCATTTACTTTCTCGACCAACCTCAGGAGGTAACCCTTCCGTTCACTTCCAATGACAACCAGGATTACCGCATCACCGTGAGTAGCTACGTGAATTCCAAGCTGGCGAAAGGGGTACTGCTGCGTTCCGGCGTGCTGCTCGAGCATTTTTCGATCGACTACAGCCTGCGCAGCCGCGACCGGCAGTCGGATGCCGACGGCGACGGATTTCCCGATTATAACAGCATCTACGAAACAAAGGGTGATTACAACGTCGTACAGCCGTATGCCCAACTGCAATGGCGTCTGTCGGATAAACTGACATTGAACGGCGGACTCCACGGCCACTACTTTTCGCTCACGGATGAGGTGAAGGCAGAACCCCGCGCCGCCGTCACTTACAGCATGACCTCTGGCAGCAGCGTGAGTTTTGGTTACGGGCGGCACCACCAAAATGTGCCGGCGCCTATCCAGTTTCAGAATGAAAATGTAGATGGAGTGCTGGTGCAGACCAACCGTGACCTGCGCCTCGTGGCCAGCGACCATTATGTTCTCGGCTTCGAACAACGCCTCGGCGACAACTGGCGGGCAAAGGCTGAACTGTATTACCAATCGGTTACAAAAGCGGCAGTCGAAAGCGATCCGACCAGCTATAGCTCGATTACGGAAGGAGCCGATTTCGGTTTCTCCACCGACAAGGTGTCACTGGTTAACGGAGGACGTGGTCGCAACCGTGGCGTGGAAGTTACGGTAGAAAAGTTCTTTAGCGACGGCTATCATGCCTTGCTGACCGGTT
>DATGXZ010000035.1:0-4365 GCA_035298445.1 Flavobacterium sp. | reverse complement strand
TTTTTTTTCCTCTGTGCCGCCAAAGGTGTTTCGGTCGGGATCGAGTTCTCCCGCAAGTTGGGCCGGGGCCTTTTCGGAGGCGAAGGCTTCATCATGCAAAAGCTGGAGGGTGACGGACTCGCCTTCATCCATGCCGGAGGGATGCTGTCAAAAAGAGAGCTGGCGCCCGGCGAAGTGCTAAAGGTCGATACCGGTTGTATCGTGGGTTTCACCCAGCACGTTGATTACGACATTGAATTCATTGGGGGCATCAAGAACTCGCTTTTCGGCGGAGAAGGGCTGTTCTTCGCAACGTTGCGGGGCCCCGGAACAGTATACATCCAGTCGCTTCCGTTTACCCGACTTGCCGATCGCATTATTGCCTCGGCTCCCGCTGCCGGTGGCAGTCGTCGGGAAGAAGGAAGTATACTCGGAGGGTTGGGCAACCTGCTCGACGGAGACAACAGATTTTGATTTTTTTGTAGTTAGTTAAACGAAAAACGCCTCCGTTACGGGAGGCGTTTTTTATGTTATTAACTTCATTATTGAACTACAATCGGGAAAGATACCTGCACGTCTGTCTCGCCTCCGGCATTAGTGATGTTCCCTGACGAAACGCCTTCCGCGGCTTTGTCAGGCTGGTGGCGTAAAACGGCCGTGAAAGTTCCGGAACCAGCAGTGCCTGCCGTCACGGTGAAGTTAATCCCGATAGGATTTGAATTTGAATCGAAAGGCGCAGCATAAGCTACGGTTCCGGTATTATTGGTTAGGGTAAAAAAGAATTGGTGGTCAAGCGCTTCTTCCTCGATTTCCGCCGTGATGCTTTCGGCTGGTGTTTCGAGTTCGTTCAACAGGTCTATCGATCCATTGTAGACGGCACCAGCGGCCAGATTTCCGGAAACAGTCAGAGTCGGGGCATTGGGCCCGTCACCGTCGAGATCCTGTGATTTGAGAATAATGGCGTTACCTCCACCTTGTGGCGTGAGGGTGATAGTCACGGTCGTGATGACTTCCTCTTCATTTACAGGCGCCGAATTGTCGTTGCTACAAGATGACAGGATAGTGATAAAGGCAAATGAGCCAACTAAATATTTCAGATTTTTCATGTGATACGAATTATTTTTAAAAATTAATTTTGAATTGAAGTGTAAAATTGCGCCCAATGTCGTCTGCGTAAAAGCGCATTCGGTTCAGGTAGTCGCGATATGCGGTATCGAACAGGTTCTGGATGCCGAAAGTGACGAATGACCGGGCTTTTTTGAAAAGAGGGAGTTCCATCTCGGAAGTGAAGTGCAACAAATGATACGCCTTCGGCGGGCGGCTAATCTGCACCAGCGTGCTCACCAGATTGCCATCGATCAACACGTCGGCAGTAAAGTCATTATTGGGATAACGATCCTGGAAAAACACCCATTCACTGCGCAAACCGACTACGAGGCTGTGCCATTCCTTTTTACTGAAAGTAATGGCGTTGCTCCAGTTCATCGAAGGGATATCGATGATCGGCTGGTTGTATTGAAGATCTTCGCCGTTGACATATGCAAAAAGACTTCGGTAGTGAAAGTGCTTTGTCAGGTCCCAGTCCGCCGTCACGTCTACTCCCGCAAGTCGCGCATTTGTGCTATTGTATTCCCAGACGGGAAAAGCCCCGCGGATCGTATACTCCAGCGCGGTTGGCGCAGGGTAAATGAAGTTGCGGATGTAATTCAGGTACGGATTGACTTCTAACCGGAAACGTTCATCGCTTACCACGATTGCCGTTGACGCTTTCCACGATGTTTCCTGTTGCAAGCGCAGGTCGCCGAGTTCGATTTGTCCGGTGGCATGGTGAAGCCCATCACTGAACAGCTCCGACGGATTCGGATTCCGTCGTGCCAGACTCAGGTTGACAATCCAGTCCGTTGCATCCGACAACGCGTACCGCGAACCAAGGGCCGCCGAAATGTTGTGGTACGAAAACACCGGATTGGTCTTCCATTGCGAACCGAAGTCGCCAGTGATAAACTGACCGAAGTCGTCATCATACCCCTGTTGCTCCCAACGCGACTTGTAGTAAAATTTCACCGCGTCGACATGGCTGAAATCGTAGCGTATACCAGATTCTAAATGCCATTTTTCCAAAGCATTCCAGGTCACAGTCGTATAGACCCCGGCGTCCCATTTCGTGTAGTCGGGAATAAGGGGCCGGATTCCGGTATCGGTCTTTGCATTGTTTTGCTGGAAAGATACGCTGACGCCCGATTTAAAGCGAAGCGCTTGTGCAGCGTCGGAAGCATAATCCAAATTGACCGATTGCGTAAAAAGGTCCATGTCGAGGGCAGGGCGGTTACGATTGTTTCCTCTCCGGATGTCAAATTCCTTGCGGTTGTTGAACTGCGCAGCATATTGGACATCGAGACGTCCCGAGTGCCAATCGCTGTAGTAGTGCAATTTCAGCAAATGATGCTGCACTTGTTGTTTCGGTGCATCGATGTCGTATGTAAAAGGATCGGTGACGAAAGGTTGCCCATTGTTGATAGCATTCACCAGATCCGTGACATTTCCGATATGGGAGGCGCGTAGGATTCCGATTTTGGCGTTGTAATAGCTGTAAAACGCCTCGAATCCCGAATGGTCGCCTCGAAAACCGCCACCAGTCGAAAAATCGCGTTCACGCGTTCCAGTATTCGAAAGGGTGTATTCAGGCGCATCGAGATCGCCCAGATACTTGAATGTTCCTTGTGCATTCCAGTGCCATCCGGAAGCATATCCCTTGTTAAGCGAGGTCGAAAGACTGCCACCGCGTCCGTTCGTTGCTAAATTGAGGATGGTGCGTCCGTACAAGGTATCCTTAATAGGGATTTTAGACGGCTCGACGATGATTACCCCGCCGATGGCATCTCCGCCGTATTGCAACGCGCCGGCGCCCTTTACCACCGAAATTTTACCGGCTGTGTTCACATCGAGATTCGGAGCGTGCTCCAATCCCCACTGCTGATCTTCGAGACGAACGTTGTTGTTGATAACCAGCACCCGACTGCTGTGAAGGCCGTTAATGACCGGTTTCACGATCGTACTGCCGGTTTTCAATGACGATACACCGCTGACTTCACGCACAGCATCGCCTAATGTGGCATTGCTGTATTTTTCGATTTCAGTCGCGGTGAGGCTCGTCCGTGAAACGACCGCCGAATTACTTTTGCCCGAGTTGACGGTTACTTCCGATAATTTCGTGAGGTCGGGAGAAAGGATAAAGTCAAGTTGGGTGTCGGCGGAAATGTCTGCCCGACGCTCTACGGTGCGGAAGCCGACGAACGAGACAGTTACCGTATAGATGTCCGGAACGATCGACATTGAGTAAAGCCCATTGGCATCTGTGACCGAATACTTTCCGTCGACATGCACATGGCACCCAGCGAGTGGTTGTCCGGAATCAGATACGACTTTTCCAGAAAGTGTCGCTTGCGCGAAAGCGTATCCGCTTCCCATTAAAAAGGAAACGAACGCGATGAAGATTCGCATTTGAGATTTGTTGAAAATGGAACAATGCCTGTAAGGCGTACAGTGTCAGGAGAATGTTCCGGGCGGGCCGCGTAAAACCCTGTGAAATCCGTCGAAAGACGAAAAGGAAGCGGAATACTTCGTGAGTTGTATCTCCGAAAAACTCGCCAATGCATCGGTTTGATAAAAATGGATTTCGAAACCAGCGTAGGGAGTAAACGTAAAGTTGCACACCCAGCAATGTTCCAACGATGCGTGCGTGTGGGTGATGCTCGCCGTGCTATAGGCTTTGTGTTCGCAATGCCGTTCCCGTACCTTTTCCTGATAGTCGGCCCAGCCGTGCCACGACTGTACGGTCAGTGCTGTAAGCAGCACCGACGCGAAAAAGACCTGCAGGAACCGAAGGCGGGTTTTCATGCGACAAAGATACGGAGGGTCATAAAAAAAGCGGGCCTTAAACCCGCTTTGTTTTTCAAAATCAGCGCTTCGAAATCAGGTGATCCACGCTGTATTTCCCGGCGCCTGTAAAAAACAGGGCGATATACACGATGAAATAAGGGAAGCCAGGGTTGAACCAAAGTGCGCCGTCTTCAATGTGATAGATTTCGCCGCCGATCACCGCAAAAATGTAAAAGGAACAAATCACAAGCGGGATAAGTGCCAGGCGGGTCAGGAATCCGGCCATGATCAGCAGGCTGCAGAAGAATTCGGCAAAAATCACCAGGTTGAGCACGGGTGCGCCAGACAATCCAAGGAAAGAGACTTTATTGATCCAGAAATCGTCTTTGAGGTTTTCACTGTATTTGGTGATTTTCTGGTAGCCGGCCGCCGCCATCGAAGCGCCGAACATCAGCCGGATTAGCAGCAGCCCGAGGTCAAGGTTGAAGGACTGCGCAGACATAAATT
>DATGXZ010000034.1:0-7485 GCA_035298445.1 Flavobacterium sp. | reverse complement strand
GGCGTATCGGAAGGTTTTGCGCCGAGGAACAGCACAGGAAATTCCAGGATGCGGATGAGTTTCGGATGTTTGAACAACTTGCGGATGTCGCGGCTGATCGTGCCGGCGAATTGGGTGACGTTCCGGAAGGTGTCCCAGGTGATGAGTTCCAGTGGCGATTCGCCCGGACGGTACACCAGGTCAAGGATGGCAATCTCGTAGTTTTTTTTCGCCCGCGCAATAAACTGGCGCAGCTTGTCGCCGGCACCGGGTTCGAGTGATTCGAACTTCGCAGCGATAGTATCGAGGTCGTCGCCGATATCGATGAAATCATCCGCGCCGAAATATACACGGTAGGCAGGATCGAGGCGAATCAGTTTGTAGTAATCGGATACTTTTTTCCCGAAATCAGCGAAAAAACGCTCGAAGATGTCGGGCATCCAGTACCAACTCGGACCCATATCGAAGGTAAAACCGTCTTTTTTAAGTTGGCGCGCACGTCCTCCTATCGAAGGGTTTTTCTCGAAAATCGTGACACTGTACCCTTCTTTCGCCAAATAGCAGGCAGCGGCCAGCGAAGAAAAACCGGCCCCGGCAATCAAAACATTGTTTCCCATCATGCACTCACTCTTTGGTTGAGTCGTTCGAGTTTGTCTCCAAAATCCGACAGCGAGGCAATGGTGGTCACATTCGGATAACGCGGAGAAGGTTTAAAATGACGGGCCATCTGTCCCGCAATCCATAATTCAGAGTCGTTATCAGCCAGCAACTTGGACGAAAAACGGGTCAGATAATCCGGAAGCTCATTCGCACCCGGCGTTACCGTCAGGTAAGTTACGAATATAAGGTTATCGTGCATCTGTTTTAACTCAGATAATTCGTCCATGGTGACATTCGTACCCAGATAGAGCGTGCGATAGGAGCGGGAAAGGGTTTCAAAATTAAGGTATTGCAGGGCCGTATCGTGTATTTCGCCAGATGGCAGGAACAATACGATAGTGTGTTCGGTGTTTTCGGGCACCTGCGCGAGCAGTCGATCTGATTCGGCCGCGGTTTTCTGACGGATCATCTCGGAAATGAAATGCTCATGTACGGCCGTGATCGTGCCGGTTTGCCATAACGTGCCAATTTCCGACAGCAGTGGAAGGAACACGTCGAGGTAAATTTCGCGGAACGTCTTGGTAGCCGCCAACGCATCATACGTACGCATGAAGAGCGGTTGGTCAAAGTCCATCATCGCCAAAAGGAAAGCGTTAAGGGAATGGCTCCGAATACTTTTCGCGTTGGTGATTTCAGCCAACAACCTCGGTATTCCCCCCGGCCCTAACTCAGAAATCTTCGAAATCTTATAGCCATGGTTGTTCAGTAGCTTGATGTTCATCAACTCCCGAAGGTTGACAATCGAATACGAGCGAACGTTGTTTTGGTCGCGCTCGGGGGTCAGTATATTGTAACGTTTTTCCCAGGTACGAATCGTGTGAGCCTTGATTCCGGTTAGGTTTTCAAGGTCCCGGATGCTGAAGACTTGCTTTGACGCTTTCATGGTCGTAGTTTTGTCTAACAAAAGTAATAAAATTGTTAGTCAAAAATAAATACGACACTGTTAAGATTGTAAAAAACTGTCTGTTGGGAGGAAAAAAGCGGTGAAGGGGCTGTTACCAGCGGTCAAATCCGGCGGCGATCCGGTCGATGGCCTCTGCAATACGTTGTATCTTGCCGTCTTCCGATAAGGGCGCAAGTACCCAGGCGCGAATGAGTTGTTTCTTTTTTTCCGGATAGGATACAAACGCTGCATACGCATCCGGGTCGTCTTTCAGGCACAGCAGGAAGTCATCGTCGGCCACGGGTGGCGGGCCGTCGGTGTATAACGTCAGCCTCACTTTATCCCCTTCTTCCTTCTTAATCGCTTTCCTGATTTCGGATTTGACGGCTAGGAAATGTCCCTGGTTTTTCATTGACCACATCGTGACGTCCCTCAATTCATAATCGTCGATATATCCGTTTACCTTCTGCATACCAAAAGGCGATTTCACGGCGGGCTTTTCAAGCGGAATCAGTACGTACGTCCAGCCGCCTTTCTGCTGCATTCGCTGCAATTCGAAGGTATCGTCGACGAAGGGGATGCGGGTAGCGGACATCAGTTATGGTAAATCCGGGTTACTTTTTCGATACCATCTATTTTGCGGATGTTGTCGGTGAGGCGCTTCAGGATGGTGTTGTTTTGTACGACCACAGTGACCTGTCCTTTGAAAAGTCCGGCTTCACTGCTAAGTGAAATACTCTGGATGTTAACGTGCATATTATTGGAAATCACACGCGTCAGGTTGTTGGTGAGGCCAATGCTGTCCATTCCTGTGATTTCCAGTACGGCTTTGAATTCCTGTTGGCTCGAATCGATCCATTTGGCCTGCATGATGCGGTAGGCGTAATTCGATTGCAGGCTGAGGGCGTTGGGGCAGTCTTTTTTATGGACCTTAATACCTTCGTTTATTGTTAGGAAGCCGAACACCTCGTCACCGGGAATCGGGTTGCAACAGGTAGCGAGTTTATAATCCAATTTATCTTGTTCCGCCCCAAAAACCAGCATGTCGTAGTTGCTGCTGATCTCCTCCTTCTGGATTTGCTCAACCGGTGCCCGGCGGATTTTTCCTTTGAAGAAATTCATGAACGCATTGCCTTTCAGGGCTGCGAATTCCTTCAATTTAGGGTTCTCAATGGTGCCGATACCCGCCCGGTAGTACAGATCAAGACTCGTTTTGAGTTTCAGGAAACTGGCAAGTTCGTTGATGGTACTCTCGTTGACGTTTATCTTCAGGTGACGCAACTTCCGGAAGAGCAGTTCTTTTCCTTCTTCTGCGATTCGTTTGGTATCTTCGTTTAAGACACTTTTGATTTTGTTCCGGGCCCTTGCGGTGGTGACGTAGTCAAGCCAATGGAGGTTTGGCTTCTGGTTGGTCGAAGTGATGATCTCGACCTGATCGCCGCTTTTGAGTTCATAGTTGAGCGGTACCAATTTTCCGTTGACGCGGGTGCCGCGGGTATGGACGCCGATTTCAGAGTGGATGCTGAAGGCGAAGTCGAGGGTTGTGGCGCCTTTGGGTAAGGATTTGATTTCCCCTTTGGGCGTAAAAACAAAGATTTCTTTCGAATAGAGGTTCATTTTGAAATCTTCGACGAAGTCCACCGCATTGGTTTCCTGGCTTTCAAGCGCTTCCCGCAACAGGTTGAGCCATACATCCAGGCTGCTCTCTTCGGTGGCGCCCTGTTTGTATTTGTAATGCGCGGCGTAGCCTTTCTCGGCGATTTCATCCATCCGCTCGCTTCGTACCTGTATTTCCACCCAACGCCCAAGCGGTCCCATCACGGTAATGTGCAACGCTTCGTAGCCGGTTGACTTAGGTGAGGAAATCCAATCGCGGAGGCGGCTGGGGCTGGGACGGTAATGATCGGTGACGATGGAATAGATTTTCCAGGCGAGGAATTTCTCATCATGTGCATCCGATTTATACACAATTCGAAGCGCGAACTTGTCATACACCTCGTCAAAGGTGACATTCTGTGCTTTCATCTTGCGCCGGATCGAGTAAATCGACTTTGGCCGTCCTTTGATGATATAGTCGATGCCTTCCGCGTCAAGCGACTTTTTCAATACATCCGAAATACTCTTGATATAGGCATCCTGTTCCTCTTTCGTTTCCTTGATTTTACTGAGGATGTCGTTATACACGTCGGGCTCGGTGTATTTCAATCCGAGGTCTTCCAGTTTGGTTTTGATATTATACAAACCCAATCGATGGGCGAGGGGCGCATATATATAAAGGGTTTCCGATGCAATCTTCATCTGTTTGTACTCCGCCATCGAATCCATGGTCTGCATGTTGTGCAGACGATCGGCGAGTTTGATGAGGATGACACGCACGTCGTCGTTGAGCGTGAGCAGCATTTTCCGGAAGTTTTCGGCCTGTACCGAGATGTTGAGGTCTTTCTGCACCTGCGAGATCTTCGTCAATCCCTCTACCAGTTGGGCGATTTTCGGATTGAACATCTTCTCGATGTCCTCAAGCGTAACGTAGGTGTCTTCGACCACATCGTGCATGAGGGCCGCGGCAATCGCGGTAGCGCCCAAACCAATTTCGGAAGCGACGATCTTGGCAACGGCTATGGGATGGAAGATGTAGGCTTCGCCTGATTTTCGCCGCTGGTCTTTATGCGCGTCTACGGCCACGTCAAACGCCTTCCGGATGAGTTTTTTATCCTCTTCCGAAAGGGTTTGGTAGCTGATGCGCAGTAATTCCTTGTATTCCTGGGCAATAGCTTTGTTTTCTTTTTCGATATCCAGCTCTGTCATCGACCTTTAAATTCGCTTAAATATAAGAAAACTCTCGAAAACCCAAACGGCTTTCCCGAACGCTTTTTACTGAAAGTTGCGTTGGCGTTTGGCTTCGAAAATCAAGACCGCTGCGGCTACCGACACGTTCATCGAGTCGATTTCTCCCTGCATCGGGATCTGGATGTTGCGAACGGCCGCGTCCCGCCATTCCTGCGTCAGGCCGCTGTCTTCGGTGCCGACGACCAGTGCGGTTGGAGTCGTGAAGTCGCAATGGTGGTACTCCGATGCGTCCTGAAGCGCGGCGGCGTAAAGGGCGACACCTTTCGCTTTTAGAAAACCGATGACATCCGTTGTGGTGCCTGTGCCCACCTGCGTCGTAAACAAACAGCCTACGCTTGACCGGATGATATTCGGGTTGTATAAATCACCTTTTGGGTTGGCGATGATCACCGCGTCTAACCGGGCGGCATCGGCGGTGCGCAATAAAGCACCTATGTTTCCAGGTTTCTCGGGTGCTTCCGCAACCAATATGAGTGGGTTATCCGACAACTGCAACGCATCGAGTTCGAGCGATTTCGCCCGGGCGAGCGCCAGCAATCCGTCTGAACCTTCCCGATAGGCAATGCGGTCAAATACCTCCCGTCCGATTTCGTACAGCGTGGCGCCGGGTGCCAGGTGGGCGGCTTCCTCAGCCGTGCATTTTTCCGGAAAGAAGAGCAGGTCGGTAATGTCGTAGCCTCCTTTCACGGCCAAACCGATTTCACGTCGGCCCTCGATGGCAAATTGCCCCGATTGGCGTCGTGCGCGCGCCTTTTCCTGTAATTGCAGGATGGATTTGATAAGCGGGTTCTGTGGAGAGGTAAGGAGTTTCAGGTGCAATCGGTTTAGTGGCGGAAATCCGTCGTAAAATTACAAAATTCCGCGCGCCTTGATCTCGAGGTACTTGTTGATGGTGTCGAGGGTCAGCTGCTCCGGGGCGGTCAGTACGGAGTGGATACCGTATTTCTTCAGTTCGGTCACGATGCGTTTTTTCTCGAAGATGAACTTTTCGGCTATCACCTTATCGTAAATCTCCTGCACATTGCTGGCTTTCTCCTTTGACATGCGGTCAAGTTCGGTATTGTGGAAGAACACCACGACGAGCAAATGATTTTTGGCGATGCCGCGAAGGTAAGGCAGCTGCCGGTTGAGGCCATCCAACGTGTCGAAGTTGGTATATAGCATCACGAGACTGCGGTGGTTGACGTTGCGCTTGATGTCGGCATACAGGCGTCCGAAGTCACTTTCGAAGAAGTCGGTCTTGACGGCATACAGTGCTTCGAGTATGCGTTCCATCTGCGATGATCGTTTTTCAGCCGCAACGCGATTCTCAACCGTTTTGGAAAAGGAAAAGAGCCCGGCCCGGTCGTGTTTTTTCAAAATCACATTCGACAGCACCAACGAGGCGTTGATAGCGTAGTCTAGCAGGCTGAGTCCGTTGAACGGCATCTGCATTTGCCGTCCCTTGTCGATGACCATATACACCGTTTGAGATTTTTCATCCTGGAACTGGTTCACCATCAGGCTGTTTTTCTTCGCAGTGGCTTTCCAGTTCAGCGTCCGGATATCGTCCCCCTGGACGTATTCCTTTATCTGCTCGAATTCCATGGTGTGCCCGAGTTTTCGGATCCGTTTGATGCCATACTGAACCAATTGGTTCGAAAACGCCATCAGGTCGTACTTGCGAAGTTGTATGAAGGACGGATACACCGGCACCATCGCGTCGGCACCCGACTGGAACCGCCGCATGGCAAAACGGAGCGGCGAGGTGACCATGAGGTTTAGCACGCCGAACGAATATTCGCCGCGTTTGACCGGCCTTAGGTAATAGCGGAAGGTATCCTGTGCCATGCCGTCAATCGAGCGGGTAATACCGAAGTCACGTAACTGAAACTGTTCCGGTAATTCGTCGATAACCCGTACTTTGACTGTAAACGGATAGCGGCTGACGAGTTTAACCGTCACTGGATTCTCATCGCCATTGGAAAACTTTTCCGGCAGGGTCCGCTCGCCGGTGACGCCTTCGGACGTGCGGAAAAGCAGGACGATATCGAGCAGTATCAAGCCTATGTAGACAAAAAACGCAAACTGTGCTGCCAAATACAGTCGCGGGAAGAAAAAAGCGAAGGCAAACAACGCCGCTACGCCCCCTAAAACATAGAAGGTGAACGTGGTGAGGTAGAGTTGCCGGAAGAATCGCTTCATTTATCGTGGAATTTCAACCGATTCGATGATTTGTGCAATGATCTGGTCGGCGGTCAGGCCTTCCATTTCGCGTTCCGGGGTGACGATCACGCGGTGGCGCAATACAGGTGCCGCCGCTTCACGGATGTCTTCGGGCGTTACGAAGTCGCGGCCATTGATCACCGCGAACCCTTTTGCCGCGTTGAGGATGGCCAGTGACGCACGCGGGGAAGCACCAAGGTACAGGAACGCATTTTCGCGGGTGCCGACGATGATCTGCGCGATGTAGTGCATCAACTGAGGTTCGACTACCACCTGTTTGACGATCGACTGGCAACGGCGAATTTCATCCGGTGACAGCACGGTTTTGACGTGTGATAGCTTGGCTTCCCCTTTCAGTTCATGCTCGCGGCGGATAATGTCGACTTCCTCAGAAAGTGAAGGATAGCCTACATGTATCTTGAAGAGGAAGCGGTCGAGTTGGGCCTCCGGAAGACGATACGTACCTTCCTGTTCCACGGGGTTTTGGGTAGCGACCACCAGGAACGGGGCGTCCATTTCATAGGTGGCACCGTCTATGGTCACTTGCCGCTCTTCCATCACTTCAAAAAGGGCGGCCTGTGTTTTCGCCGGTGACCGGTTGATCTCGTCAATCAGCAAGAGGTTGGAGAAAATGGGTCCCTTCCGGAATTCAAAACTCGATTTTTTCAGGTCGAAGACCGAGGTTCCAAGAATATCCGACGGCATCAGGTCGGGCGTAAACTGGATCCGGCTGTAGCCGATGTCAAGTGTGCGCGCCAGCAATTTGGCTGTCAGGGTTTTGGCAACGCCCGGCACGCCTTCCAACAGCACATGTCCGTTGGCCAACAGCGCCACCAGTAGCTGGTCAACCATTTTTTCCTGTCCGACGATGACCGATGCGATTTCCGTGCGGATGGCGTCGATGTGTTGCT
>DATGXZ010000033.1:0-2473 GCA_035298445.1 Flavobacterium sp. | reverse complement strand
CTATGCATTTTCGGTAGCGCTCACTGCCACCGGTTTAATTATTCGTGTTTTCCGTCGTCGAAGACCTGTATGGTCACTTCTTTCTCGATCAACTCGGTGAACTTACCGCGGTAACGCGTCGCCTTTACCAGGTGGTTGTCGATCCAGTGGTAATTTCCTCCGCGTGGTTTCCCAAACAGGATACCATGGTATTTGAAGCCGTGTTTCTTCAGCCAGATCTCGGTATACTCGCGATGGGCTTCCGTACGCGACGTAAAGAAAAAGATCACATGGCCTTCATCGTACCAGCGGTTCAGCGTTTCGAGCGCATCGGGATATACCGCCGCTGTCAGCATCCGCTCGGGTTCTTCATTCGGTATATCGTCGCAAATCGTTCCGTCGATATCGATCAGGTAGTTCTTAATTCCCTCGGGCAGGATCGGGCTGATTCGATGCCCGTTTTCCGTCGTCTCCTGCAAGTTCTTCTCAATGTCTTCTGCTTTCATTTTCGTTTGGTTTCTAATTTGTCAGATTAAAAACCCCCTTAACCTCACCTATAAGAGAATTTTCGTCTAGTTTTCGTTTCGCCAGTTCGCGCGGTCCATTTGGCTGTATTGCCATGGCGCGGCATTGTTTTCCACATTCGTCATCATCGCATTCAGCGACATAGGGGCGGCACTCTGCTCCATTACGAGATACCGTCGCATGTCCATGATAATCGAAAGCGGACTGATGTTCACCGGACATTCCTCTACGCAGGCGTTGCAGGTTGTGCACGCCCAGAGTTCTTCCGGCGTAATATAATCGTTCAAAAGCGTCTTGCCGTCGGGTACGAAGGTGCCGTTGTTTTTGTCGATGTTCCGTCCTACTTCCTCCAAACGGTCGCGTGTATCCATCATGATCTTACGCGGCGACAGTTTCTTGCCGGTGATGTTGGCCGGACAGGAAGAGGTACAACGTCCGCATTCCGTGCAGGTATACGCATTGAGCAATTGCACCCAATTCAGGTCATGCACGTCGCTCGCCCCGAATTTCTCCGGCACCGCATCCGGATCGGGCGCAGGCGCCGCAAACGGATCGGCATTGGGATCGAGCATCAGTTTCACCTCCTTGGTGACAGAATCAAGGTTGTTGAATTTACCCAGTTCGTCGAGGTTGGCAAAGTACGTATTTGGAAACGCTAACAGGATGTGGAGGTGCTTGGAAAAATAGAGGTAATTCAGGAACACCAGAATACCGGCGATGTGTAACCACCAGGCCGCCCGCTCGAAAAGTGCTACCGTTCCGTCGGCCATTCCATTGAACATAGGTGCAATGAATTGACTGATAGGATACGATCCTACTTCCGCATAATGGGTGTAGCCAATCTGCTGGAGGTGGTAATCGGCGGCGTTCATCACCAGGAAAAGTGTCATCAACACCACTTCAAATAACAAAATATAGTTTGCGTCGTTCTTTGGCCATCCGTCAAGGTCGGAATGGATGAAGCGCTTGAGGCGGATGACATTCCGTCGTGCCAGGAAGATAAACACCGTCACCAACACGGCAAAAGCCAATACTTCAAACGATCCAATCAGGAAGGAATACAACCCGCCCATGAACGACAGGATGCGGTGGGTGCCGAAAATGCCGTCGATGACGATCTCGAGTACTTCAATATTGATGATGACGAAACCCGCATACACGATAATATGCAGGAATCCGGCAATCGGCCGCTTGACCATCTTGGATTGCCCCAGTGCCACGCGTGCCATATTCGCCCAACGCTCAGAAGGTCGGTCCGTTCGATCGACCGGCCGCCCCAGTCGAATGTTCCGCATCAGCTTCCGGACGTTCAGCGCAAAGTAACCGGCGCCCAACGCGAGCAGTACTGCAAAGAAAAGGTTGTCGATATAGTCCATCATTTCTTAGAGGGATAAACGGTGATCGTATCGTTGGCTGTCGGTGCTTTATACGGCTTGTTTTTCTTACCGAATAGCGAGACGTTGATATAGCGTGTTGGATTCAGCCTCAAATCCTGCAGCAACAGTTCCAATTCTTTCGAGGTCTTGGAAAGGTTCTTATACAGGGCGTCGTCTTTCAACAACTTACCTGCCGTTCCCTGTCCGGCTTCGAGTCCGGACATAATCGTATTGACCTTTACCAATGCCTGTTCGAGCGACTTGGCTGTGCGCCCAAACTCGATTTTCGCCAATGAATCGGATACCACCGCGAAATTACCCGACACCTTATCAAGGTTCGTCATGGTGCGGTCAATCTTTGATTTATTATCTGACAACGTCTTGTTCAGGGTCACGGAAGCGCCTCTGAATTCTGCCAACGTGCTGTCGAGATTGGCGATGCTGTTGCGCAGGTTCGCTTTCGTCTTGTCGTCAAGTACGCTATTGAGATTGGTCAGCAGCTTATCTGCCGAGACCACCATCTGGCCCACCCGATCGGCGAGCGGCAGTTTTACTACACTAACGCAGGTATAATTGCTTATTTATTCGGCAGC
>DATGXZ010000032.1:0-3858 GCA_035298445.1 Flavobacterium sp. | reverse complement strand
ATGAGGCATTACTCGGCGGTGTATTAGGTTGGGATCCCATCCAGAAACGGCAGTTCCGCGACTTTAACGGCGTGATAAAAAGCCTGGGCGGATGGGGCGGCGACTTTATCCTCGCGGCGACCAAAGAAGATCCGCACGCTTATTTCCAGGATAGAGGCTTCGATACGATCGTCCCCTACCGCGACATGATACTGTAAACTTCCTCAAATAAAAAAATCCCGGTGTTGCAACCGGGATTTTTATTTGGAAACGAGAGGCCTCTTAGTAGAACAGGGCTCTGTTATCTTCGATATCGGCATTATCGCGAAGCGACTGGATAGCGCGGTTTGGAGCCGACGCATTCATACCGTTCAGTTTCGCAGCGAACTCTTTGTACTCTTTACGGGCCGGAGCTTCCGTAACCGCTTTTGTTACGACTACATACACACCGCTGTTACCTTCGATTGGAGCCGACATTTTGCCGACCTTGGTAACGCTGGCTACAGCACCTACCTTCTGCTCCATACCTACACCTGCCAGCATCGTCGTTTCGATAGTCACGTCGGTTGCGGTCTGCACCGTAGTATTGTTGGCTTTCGCGATGGCATCCAGTGAGCCACCTTTCATTTTCGCTTTGATCAATTCCGCTTTCTTCTTGTTTTTAAGAAGTGGCTCGATAGCCGGACGTGCGTCTTCTACTGCCATCAGGCCTTCCGGATTGATTTTTTTCAGTTTCGCGATGACACTTCCCTGGTTCGGGATGTCGAAACGCTTCACGTCACCTACCGCGGTAGCTTTGTCAAACGCCCACTTCACGATCTGGCGCTGGCTTCCTACAACTCCGAAGGTGTCGTCAACCGGCTTCACTTTTACCGGAGGGTTAACCGTAAGCTTGAACGACTTGGCTGTCGCGGTAAAGTCTTTTGTTTTCGCAGCATCTTCGAATTTCTGTGCATCGGCATACGCCTTGTCACTGGTTTCTTTCGACGCCTCGATTTTCTTCGCGATGGTAGCCAGACGAACGCCGTCCTGCTTCTCTGTTGCTTTTACGATATGGTAACCGAATTCGGTCTCAACCAAACCGATTTTACCAACCGGGTTGTTGAAGATAAAATCCGCATACTTCTTAGTAAGTGGACCGCCTTTTTGTTGGAATCCGATGTCACCTCCCTGTTGTTTAGAGGTATCGTCAGAGTTCGTCATTGCCTGCAGCATGAAGCCGTCAGGATTGGCTGTTACCGCAGCGAAAACTTCTTTTGCTTTTGCTTCCGCTTCTTCTTTCGTACGGGTGATCGCGGGGTTGTTTTGGGCCACCGGCGTTCCTTTATAGGAAATCAGGATGTGGCTTGAACGTACTTTCGCACCGGCATCTTTCGCTACCATACGGCTGGCCTTGTAGTACTCGCCATCTTTGTAAGGGCCGAATACGCCACCTACCGGAAGGTTATACAACTGCTCAACGAACTGTGCAGGCAGGTCCTGCTTCGCTACGAAGGTAGAATCATACGGAAGTTCCGAATGGGTCGTTACGAAATCGGCGATGTCTTTTGCGTTCGCCAGTCCGGCAACCGTATCATTCGCGCCGATTGACGCCTCGAGCTCTTTCTTCACCGCTTCTTCGTCAGCCGGTGACGCTTTATCTGAAACAAGTACGTATTCAAGTTCGCGAACTTCATCTGACTTGAAACGCTTCTCGTCTTTTTTCATATAGGCGATGATTTCATCGTCAGTGACTTTCACATCGCTGTCTTTGATAGAAGAGAAAGGTACACCCACGTAATCGAACGTGATTTTCTTTGTCTCCATCTCATACTTCAATTTACCTTCGGTTGAAGTCGTATACATAGCGCCTTTAATAAGGGCGGCATACTGCATGTATTTAGCCGAAAGGGCCGCCTGCTCAAGCTGCGTGTCAAGGAAAGCGCGTTGCTCTTTGTTCGAACGGTAAAACTCGTCGAACTTGGCACGGGTGAATTTACCTGCCTGGTTCAGGAACAGGGGATTCTGTCCGATTTGCGATTGCTCAAGTGCTTTGTTGATGGCGGCGTCGGTTGCGCGGATACCCAGTTTTTCGAACTCGGCGTTCACCAATGAAATAGTGACTTCCTGCTCCCAGATATTATTGACGGCGTTGAGGCCGGCCTGACCGTTTTGGCTCATGGCACCAACCTTCTTGTTGAATGCTTCATACGTGATATCCTCACCATTGACGCTTCCTACGTTGCGGGTATCCGAGAAGATGCCTCCCTGGAAAAGATCCTGTACGATAAAGGCCAGGAGACAGAAACCGATTACGAGGATCAGGAGCGCGCCACGCTGCCGGATTTTTGATAAAACTGCCATTGCTTTGTTCCGTGTTTAAAAATTCAGTTTGCGAAAATACAATTATCTGTCTAATAAACACAACCATCCTTTACATTTTCGCTATTTTTTAGCCAGAGTCGTTACCGTTGACCGAACGCAGGGTGACCCGTACGGTTTCAATGCGGTGGGCCGTGCAGTCTTCGATCGCCAGGGCATAATCGCCGGCCTGCAATACGTCTCCCCGACCCGGAAGGGTACCCGTATAATACGCCACCAATCCCCCTAACGTAGTGTAGGCGTCGTGTTGCGGCAAATGAAGTCGGTAGGTCTCATTGAGGTAGCGTACCTCCAACCGCGCCGAGAACAGCCATTCGTGTGGCCCTACCTCCTCTTCCACCCGGCGGCCCTGGTCGTGTTCGTCTTCGATTTCCCCAAATAATTCCTCAACGATGTCTTCGGTCGTGACCATTCCGGCCGTACCACCGTGTTCGTCGAGCACAATCGCCACACTGCGCCGTTTTCGCGTGAGTTGGTTGAGCAGGTCGCGGATGGGCATCACACCCGGTGCGAATTCGGCTGAAATTACAACCGACGCCATATCGGCAGGCTGTCGGAACATATCAAACGAATGCACATATCCGACCACATCGTCAAGCGAGTCACGGAAGACCAATATTTTCGAATAACCCGTCGCGATGAACAGGTTCCGGAGGTCCTCCAGCGAACTGTCGATCGATACGGCTGTGATCTCGGTGCGGGGCGTCATGATGTTGCGCGCCTGGATGCCCGAGAACTCCAGGGCATTCCGGAAAATCTGCACTTCCATATCCACCGCCTTTTCGCCCTCGGCGTCGAGTTGTTCGGAAATATAGGCCCCGAGATCGGCCCGGCTGAAAAGCGGAAAGTCGGTGCGGTTGCGCGAACGGAATACACGAACGAGAATGAAGTCGGCCAGGTGCAGCAATGCTCCCGCCAATGGCGCAACCATCCAATAAAAAACACCTGCCGGAAGCGCCAGCGCCTTCAACGCCTGGTTGGCATAACTGCGGAAGAATACCTTGGGCAGGAATTCCGATGCCAGCAAAATCGGCAGTGTGGTCAATGCCAATTGTACGAGGAGTGCTGTCACACCGCTGCGCCCCAGTCCCCAGCCCTCGGTCAGCGCCGGCAGATAGGGCACCATACAATAAACGTAGGCTACGAGGGCCACCGTATTTCCAAGGAGCAAGGCCACGATAAAACGGGCAGGATACTCTGAAATACGGGCCAACATGCGTCCGGACGGCGAGTCCTGCAGCTTTTCGATGCCGATAAAGATTTTATTGGAGGAGACGAAGGCAATTTCCATCCCCGAAAAAAATGCCGACAGAAACAGGCAGAGGAGGATGGCGAAGGCGTCCACGATTACTTCTGTTGACGGTCCCTCAGCCGTTTGATGAAGCGGTAACGTACGAAAAACAATACCGTACACATGACACCCAGCGCCAGCAACAGCCATTTTTCGTCGGTGTCAAGCGACCACTTTTCGTAGGCCATGTAGAAAAGCACGAACGCCAGCACTACATATACATATTG
>DATGXZ010000031.1:0-5877 GCA_035298445.1 Flavobacterium sp. | reverse complement strand
GCTACCGTATACGTCATTCGTTTGCCGGTCGCTTCTGAGACACGCAAGTTGAACGATTGTTCCGGCTTCAGCTCATCTGGCATGGAAATGACCGGCTTGAGGATGGTATTTTTATCGATGACGCTCACCGGCACGATACCGTACATCCGGATAGGCGAGTCGTTCTTCGTATTGGCATGAGGCTGCAGCAGCGTCACGTTCAGGTACACATTGGGCGCCATTTGCGGCGTCACCGGGATCGAAATACGGGTTTCGCCTTTTTTCGTCTCGGCCCACAAGGTGCTGACCACATGTGATCCGTTTTCGAGTGACACCAACGCACGTCCGCCGGCGCTTGACGGGAATGACAATTCGATGTTTTCGCCGACGCCATATTCTTTTTTGTCAGTCGACAGCATCAGCATGTTCGCATTCGTCGAGAAATCATTGCGGCTGCGCGTCGTCCAGGATGGCCAATCAATCGTTACCGCCGTGGCCGTAGCATGGCCGCCCTCGGGATCGGACACCCGAACGACATACCGCCCCCATTCTTCATTCGACAGCGAAAATGCCACGCTCGCCTTGCCCGCCGTATTGGTGCTGACCACAAAACTGCGGACCATCTGAGTCGAACTGGCCGAACTGTAATCGGCATTTTCATCCGATTGTTGCCACCACCAATTCCACTCGGTCTTGAAGACCTTTACTTCCAGTTTGGAAACGGCTTTCGGGCGACCTGCATCGTCGACCGTCACGATGTCGAACTGGTTGGACCGTCCGGTTTCGAGCATGCCGTAGCGATTTGGTTCCGGCGCTTTGATGCCGACGTAGGTAGCGAACGGTGAGTAACTGGCGGTAAACACATCGCTACTGAAATCACCCCCTTCCTCATATACTTTGGTTACGAAAGCTGCGCGCAACATCCCCGGCGCCTGCCCCTGCAATTTCGGATTGAGCGGTATGGAAACGCGGCCTTTGTCGTCGATTTTTCCGTTGAAAATGCTGATCTCCTCCGTGTTGAACGTACGTACAAGGTCGTCAAAATGGTACAGCGGATATTGTTTGAAGGACGTAGCCTGTTGGGTAAATTTCGCCTGTACGTCCACTTTGAGTCCTTTGGCAATCGCACCGTGCAACCATGCCACTTCCAGGTTCAACCGGTTCGGGCGTGCGAAACTGAACCGCGGATCGGCCAGTGCATTCCGGATGCGGAGTCGATTCGGCTTGATTGTTTCAATCTTGATACTTTTGTAGAAGCGCGCGCCGCCCACCGACACCATCGCTTCCCAATTTCCGGTAGGTGCACTGGCGTCGGTGTCGACAGGAAAGACGTAATGGTTCCACTTGTTCGACTTGCGGACGGTTTGGTAGACGACCTTACCCTGCGGATCCGACAGGCGGAAACGGATAGGATGCCCTTCCGGGATGCGGTTGGCTGCGTCGTCAAGGATGAACGACAACCACAGTCGGTCGCCCGGACGCCAAACGCCCCGCTCGCCATACAAATATCCCTTCAATCCCTTTTGCAGTTCTTCGCCGGCGACGTCAAAGTTGGAGACGGAAAGCGCCAATCCGTCGTCTAACTTTACATACGTTGTATTCGAACCCTTGGTCACGATGGCGAAATAGGCAAACTTCTTCGATGTAAGGGTCGCCACGCCTTCCCCGTTGGTCGTGCCGGTGGCGATTTTCTGCTGTTGATAGCTGTAGAACTCGACTTTAGCACCGCCCACCGGCTGCGTCGTCAACAAGTCCGCCACGGCAACCAGGTACGATTTATTCTCGCCCCGTTTGACGATGACGCCCAGGTTGGTCGCCAGTACATTCGTGGCCACACCGGCGTCGTAGTAGTACGAACTGTTGCACGGATCCTGTCGTTCGCGCCATTCATAGCTGTCGAAATAGCGACCGTAATACGAATCGTAGCTGTAGTTCCGCTCGTCTTCATTCTCCTCCTCTTCGTCATCGGATGAATCGTCGCTTTCGTACGAGTCACCCGAGTCTTCGCGTCCGGTGCAGTCGTAGAGCGAATACGACTTCCGGAAGGTAAATTCCACCCGATAAATCGCACCCGGATCGGGTTGGATAATCTTGGCAAGGTCAAGGCTGAAGGTGTTCCATTTCGACATTTTCACCAACGGATTCTCGTCCAGGTTGAGCGTCTTCGTCGCGATGGGTTGCCCGACCCGTGCTAGGTTTTCGTTTCCGTTCAGTTCGTTGTACTGTAGGAATTGCAGGATGTTGTTCTTATAAATCTTGAAAATCCGCACATCGACCTTCGACAGGTTGACCGCCTCGAAATTGATGCGTAGGTTTCCGGAGGATGGCAGGATGGTACCGTTTTTCACCAACCGTATGTTCGGCTTGATCTGTTCAAGCGAAATATCGGACGTGCTGTTGCCCAGGAGTTTCTTACCGTATTCACTTTCGATTCCGGCAAACACTTCTACGCGGATGGCACCTGAAACGGATACGTCTTCGGAAGCGGAAGGTGACACATACGCAACCAGCGCCGAATCGGTGCTCACCGCGGTTGAATCCACCACCGCAACAGTGTCGGTAGCAACGGTAGTTGTTTCCTGCGTTGGGATCCGGTTGCTGAAAAACACCTTCAGTATATTTCCCTGCACGGCAAACCGGAGGTTGTTCGCGTTCCGGATGGAGACGAGTCCGCTGAAATCCTGCATTTTCAACAAAGGCTGTGAGAAATTGATGAGCGCCAGTTGGTTGTTAGCCGGATCGAGCCGCACATCCAATATCCGAAACTGTCCTTTAGCCGCTACCGTATGCTCGATGACGTTCTTGCGGTCGATGTCTAACGGCGCGCCCGTTTCGTCGATATACAATTTACTCTCAGTGGTTTGGAGGGGGATGCTGTCGATCCGAAAACGAAACTCGGTACCCGGGCCCGACTTCGCAAACACAATTTTCAGGTCTTTGCCCATATGGTGTGCCTTGACCAATTGCATGGCCTCCGCCGGTTGCAGCACGTCGGCCGAACGCAACACCGCATTGAGGTATTGATAATCGGGACTATACGATTGGAAATCGAGGGTTTCAACCGCAAAATCCTGTTTGACCGTTTTGATGGTAAAGCGGAACTCGCGGAGGTCTTTCGGCACTTTTGCTACGGCGCCGAGACGGAACTCGACTTGATATTCCGTATCCGCCTCCAGTTTCTTAGACGGTACGAAGGCCACCGTGTTCGTCGACAGCGCGACTACTTTTCCCGATACGGAGGGTGAGATGTCGAAAAGATCGTCGTCGAGTTCCTGCCCTTTTTGCCATTGCGGGTGCTCGGTGGCCAGCACCACCCGGATGTCAGAGCCCGTCGGAACGATGCCCGCCGTAAAACCCGTTATGTAATATTTGTAGAATTCAGGGTTGGAATTGAAATCGGCAGCCGGTTTCTTACAGGCATGAAAAACCATCAGTGTGAGCAGTACACACCAGATTCCTTTTGTTTTCATTGGTTTTGGAGACGTGTTGGTTGAGAAGAGGGTGAACGGTCGGTAACGAAGTACTTCAAATTTCTGCCATAACTGGGAAAGACTTCCATATATTGCATGAAAGTACTATTATTTTTTTAGGATTTGTTCATGCGCATTTCGCAAGCCGCAAAATAATTTTCAACAAACGGTAAAACAGGGCATTACTTTCGCCTCGACGCAAAAAAACGCAGCATCAAATCGGCCGCCTCGGCTTCGAGTACACCCCATGAAACCTCTGTCTTTGGGTGAAGCGTGGTACCCATGTTGCGGTAGCCCCGCTGCGCATCAGGAGAAGCGAAGACAATTCTTGATATCTGGCTCCAATACAGGGCCCCGGCGCACATCTGGCAGGGCTCGACCGTCACATATAACGTACAGCCTTTCAAGTATTTACCGCCAAGATAGTTGGCGGCTGCGGTGATCGCCTGCATTTCGGCGTGGGCCGTTACGTCATTCAATAACTCGGTAAGGTTATGTGACCGGGCGATGACCTGGTCATTGGCAACGATGACCGCACCGATTGGAATTTCCCCTTTGTCAAACGCCATTTGCGCTTCCTGCAGCGCCTTTTTCATGAAATAGTCGTCGGTGAAGGGATTTTCCATACGGCAAAAATAGCGGTTTTACCCAGACGTCCCGAGGGTGGATAGCCCCTAAGTCGACCTAAAATCGTAATTTTGCCCGACATGGCTTCGCTTCTTGACACCCTCGTCTTTCCTTCTGATCTACGGAAACTTCCGGAAGACCAACTCCCGAAGTTGGCCGAGGAATTGCGGGCCTTTATCATTGGCGTAGTGGCTACCAAAGAAGGCCATCTGGGCGCCAGCCTGGGCGTGGTTGAACTCACCATCGCGCTGCATTACGTATTCGACACGCCCGATGACCTGCTTATCTGGGACGTGGGGCACCAAGCTTACGGCCATAAAATATTAACCGGCAGGCGCGAACAGTTTCCGACCAACCGCCGTTTGGACGGCATTTCCGGTTTCCCGAAACGGGAGGAGAGCATCTATGACACCTTCGGCACCGGCCATTCCTCTACGTCGATCTCGGCCGCCTTGGGCATGGCAATTGCCTCGCGGCTCAACGGCCACCCTGACCGCCAACATGTGGCAGTGATCGGTGATGCATCGATTGCTTCGGGGATGGCATTTGAGGGCCTCAACCACGCCGGTGTTACCGATGCGAATCTATTGGTGGTATTGAACGACAACGCCATTGGGATAGACCCTAGTGTCGGCGCGCTCAAAGCCTATCTCACCGCCGTCAAAGAAGGACGGAATCCGCGTACGAACAACATTATCAAAGCCCTTAACTTCGATTACTCCGGACCGATTGACGGCCACGATTTGCCGACGCTCGTACGGGAACTACGACGGTTAAAGGCGGTCAAAGGACCTAAATTCCTGCACGTCATCACCACCAAAGGAAAAGGATTGCGACAGGCCGAGGAAGACCAGGTGCGGTATCATGCGCCCGGACGCTTCGACGCAGTAACAGGCGAAATCCAGGTGAAGAGTGAAGAAGGCCTTCCTCCCAAATTCCAGGATGTATTCGGTTTGACGTTGTGCGAACTCGCCCGGCAAAACCGTAAGATCATTGGTATCACACCCGCCATGCCGACGGGCAGTTCGATGAAATTCATGATGGAAGAGTTCCCCGATCGGGCATTCGACGTGGGTATTGCCGAGCAACATGCCGTTACGCTGGCCGCCGGTATGGCCACGCAGGGCATGGTGGTTTATTGCAACATTTACTCGTCGTTCCTGCAACGCGCATACGACCAGGTCATACATGATGTAGCCCTTCAGGATCTTCCTGTGGTATTCTGCCTCGATCGCGCCGGACTCGTGGGCGAGGACGGACCTACCCATCACGGCGTATTTGACCTCGCCTATTTGCGATGCATTCCCAATATGATGGTGTTTGCCCCGAAAGACGAAGTCGAATTGCGGAATATGCTCTATACCGTCCAGTGCGGCCTCCCCCATCCGATTGCTATCCGCTATCCGCGTGGACGCGGCACCATTACCGACTGGCAGCAGCCGTTCGAGGTCGTTCCGTATGGCAAGGCCCTATCGTTGCGATCGGGTAAACGCGTCGCGTTGCTTTCAACGGGTACGATGGCGCATGAGGTAACAGTTGCCCTCGACCAAAGCGGCGTCGATTTCGCCCACTTCCACTTCGGTTTTATCAAGCCATTGGATGAAGACCTATTGCGCCACATATTCGCCACCTTCGAGACCGTAGTCACTATAGAAGACGGCTGTATCAGCGGTGGATTTGGTTCAGCCATCGCCGAACATGCCGCGCAAAATGGGTACAAAGGGGCCTTGCAATTACTCGGAATTCCAGACGAATTTATCCCGCAGGGAAGCATCGAGGAACTAAAACGTTATAGTAAAAT
>DATGXZ010000030.1:0-5872 GCA_035298445.1 Flavobacterium sp. | reverse complement strand
ATAGGCCTGCCGGTATCGAGCTATTTTCAACATGAATATCCTTTGAATCGAATTCGTGTGTGAAAACATGCCCGCCACGAACATCATACATTTCAAGTGTAACGGTACCCGTCACACTTGCCGGAATCTGTATTCGAAACGTTCCATTATTAGGATTGGGAAACAACCTGGCTACAGTCGGTATCTCCGTTTTATTCACACTACTTTCTGTTGAAACTGTATCCGGCTTCACTCTGGGCGACGACGGACAAATCTGGATGTTGGCGTCGATTTTTAAATCAACGAAGCCGGTTTCATTTGGCTTTAAATCTACGTTATCAGCGATGTCCACAAAGCCTTTCACCGTAAAATCCGCTGTACAATTATCCCGAAACGTCTGATCTTCCATATGAAGTCCGCCCATTACATGCTCAAGCTTAAAATCGAATCGCCAAAAATCCTGGCCGTCTACGTTGACCGTCCCCTGACTGTCCATCATTTGATCAACGAATTGCAATGCGTCACCCGTTTCAAGCTTTCCCGATCCCGATCGACCCACAAATGGCTCGTTACCGGGCAAATGCTCTACGCGTTTCGACGTCAGTTGGAGGATATCTTCCACTTCATCATTTACTAGACAGGGGTTGATCGAGAACATTAGACCTATTGTGCCCGAAACGTGGGGAGTGGCTATCGATGTTGCTCCGCCATAAAAGCTTAACTCTGGTACAGGTGAATATATGAGGGTTTGATACCCAGGTGCCAGTATGTCCACCCGATCATTAGTGGTTACCCCCTCTTCTTCAGGCAGCGCAAGAAAACCATTGCCTCCATAGTTTGTGACGACATAAGGGGCAATCATGTCTTTAACATAGCGTGACGCCATCCCGAATCCGGCAACAAACTGCTCTTGTTCGCCGAACATATTGGAATGACAGATAGAAGATACGGAAATCACATGGTCAAACGAAGCGGGGATTTCGTAAATCATGTTATTATAACTATCGTAGCCCGGAGAAAAAGAATTGTTATTTCCAGCCGCTGCCACTAATACCATATTATAATCGTCATGCAGTTCGTCGATAACCCACTGAAACGCATCACTAAAGCCTTGGAATTGGCTGGGATTACCTTGATTACTTGTTCCCCAACTCATATTGATGACTTTCGCACCTGCTATTGCAATCTTAAGTAAATTGTTAAATGCCGGTGTGGGACTTTCTTCCGTTCCGGGATCCCCGAACCATGTAGGAGCAGCAATTATACTACAATTGGAACAGATGCCTACGGTGCCATGGGCATTGTTGCCTTGGGCCGCCGCCACCGCTGCTACAGAAGTTCCGTGCCATACGCCATTTAAAAACTCATAAGGATATTGTTGATAATCCTCGGTGCCCGTTGTCTTAAATTTAAAGTCAATATCGTCGGCATCAATTCCACCATCCGAGATTCCAATTTTAACTTGTTCGTTACCGTAACCATAGTCCCAAGCTTTCGGGACGTTCAGGTAGTCAAAGTTCGCTAGAGTATATGGCGGCCCTAAATTGGTTCCTGGGTTTGTGGTGCCATAATCATTCGTGTACGACAATGCCGGTTGGATTTTGAAATCGGTTATATCAAAATAGCGCAGCCATTTTGATGGAAAAAACGATAGCAGGTCTTTTGCCAAATTCTTGTTAGCGGACTGAAACTCGTACAATTGTAGCGTCCTCTCTCGTTTCGAAGCGGGGAATGCCTGGCGGAATTGAACGATTGAGTACCTGGAAAAAAAAGCGCCCTCGGCTTTATCAGAACCTTCATATATGAGCCTTCCTTCTTTTGCCGTAAAACTAGGCAGGTCGGCTCCATTTGAAGCCTCAATAAGGAAGGTATAAACCTTACTCTGTCCGTATGAAAGCCACACGAACAGGCACATACATACTGTTAACTTCGATTTCATATCAGTGTTTCACCTGTTGAGCTTTCAAAGTTTGAATCTCGTCGTTAAGCTTGATTACATACAGCGTAAGCTCTTCGATTTTTTGAAGCAGCGCCTTGTTCATCTCTCCCAACTCAATACCTTCTTTTGCAACGGTCTCTGCCGACGGGATATCCTTCAAATGCCCATTTTCCTTAATATAGGACGCCACCTCCTCGATTGAGGGCAGGTCATAGCCTTTTTCAAAGACGTAATCTGCCCAGGTAGTATAAACTTTTACCCGTTTGGCACGGATATTACCGTCTACCGAGAGGCGGTACGTATCACTACCGTCAATAAAATTTGACGTTCCGATACCTACATTGGCATTCGTGATGACGTTGCCTTCTATAAGTGCACTTCCATTCCGCACGACGAAACGATGTGACAAACCGGGAGCGTATGTGGCGTCGGTGCCGACGAGTAAGCGGGAGTTCGGCTGAATAAACTGCGTAAAAACATTTCCGACTCCGTCATCAAATACCTTCATGATTTCCTGTCCCAAATGATTACTGGTCTCCGACATGGTATAACCTCCTTGCTCATATACAAAACGATACCGGTTCTTATCGGTTTTGTCGTCGATAGTAAAGTAACCGACCGCTTTCGCATCCATATTGGACTGTGGGAAATCGTAAAACGAAAACATGCGCGCGTTGGCATAGCCGGCACCTGTACCGATTTTAGAACCTGCGGATAAAACGAGGCATTTATCGTTCCGGTCATTTACGTTTGCATACGTGCTCCCATTGACTTGGGTACTTGCCATGAACCCCTGACTGGCGTTAAGAGCGCCCCTGATGTCCAATCTTGACACAGGTGTAACGGTACCGAGTCCGACAAATCCCGTGCTGCCACTAAAAAATATCTGTGAGTTGGACGTGGTAGGATTAAACGTCAAATTGCGTGCGTTCATGGTGACAGTGCGGCTTGCAGAAAGGGTACCATTCGTATTGTAGATACTGGTGTCTGTATCGCTCGCTGCTGAAGGGACTAATACCACATTACCTCCGGAATCGACGGACAGCGCCTTTCCGTTAGGACTTATTGTTGAATTTCCGCTGGTAAGATCGCGGAGCTTAACACCGGAAATGCCGCCTGTACCGCTACTAATTTCAAGGCGGGCGGAAGGTGTGGTTGTGCCGATACCTACATTGGTGCCTGGATCTGTTGGAAACGTGTTGCCTTGCGCGAAGCAGATTGTTGGCAATAACATTCCAAGGTAAAAGAGTTTTTTCATAATGTATTAATTTTAGGATGGATACTCCCAAAGTTATTACATTATAACGTTCCGTCAATGTGTTGACGCAACTATACGATCAACCACTTTTCCAAATTTATTTGCTCCCCTTCCCAATTACGGGAAATGTTTTCTTTCAACAAACGGGCCGGGATGCCCCCGATAAGGATATTGCGCCCGAGACCGCTGTAATCACGGTTCAGGAGACTCATGGTGGCTACCGTGCAGTAGTCGCCAGTAGTAGTGCCGGGCATGACGGAGATACGGTTGCCGAAATAATTATAGTTGCCCAGAGCGATCGGTTGCGTCATGGGATAGACCGAGCCGGATTCGGTATCGATCATTTCATGGAAATTGGAGTCCATCACCTGCGATTCAAATCCCAATCGGGCATAATCGCCGAACACGATCTGCCGGTAACACATGATTTTTCCGTTGCCTCCTAGCGATGCCATGTGCCCCATTTCAAGCCGGGCCGTTTCGGCTACGTATACAAAATAGTCTTTCCCGAATTGGACATGGCCCGACATGATGATTTCCCCCGCCAAAAACAATTCGGCAGTTCCTTTTGAACGCGTGATGTTTTCATAGGGCTGCCCGAAACCAATCATCGCTCTTCGTATGGGTGCATTGATACGAAAACGTCCGGAAAGATTGGCAAAATGGACCTTCCCATAAAACACGACAGGCAATTGCCTGGCAATCGAAAATGGAAACATCCTGAAATTGAAATACACGGTCTTCAGCCAGTTCACGTTCCACCACCACTGCAATTTGCTGCGAAATCCCTCCATAGACATCATCTTTTGAATTTTCGGGCTATCGTTTCCTTAAGTCCAGCCCGACGATCAAGCTGTATAAAAGCATATACACTTCCACTTCCCAACGCGAATCCGCCGATCACGTAGTGTAGGGTATCCGACATAAAAGTAGCCAAAAGTGCGAGTATCGCCATACCGAACGCAACCGCACCGACAGACCCTATACCCGGATTGAAGGTCAGTCCGTAGCGTATTTTTACGATCATGAGTAACGAAACGAGGTGGACGGCATAGTATCCGGCGAAGGCGATTCCCATTCCGGCAAGCCCCCCGATTTCATATCCGGCTACCATACTCACCAAAAATAAGCTATTGAACCCCAAGGAAGTGCAAATGAAAAGGCGCGCGTCGGCCTTTGCCAAAATGACGTATCCTATTGAGAATGATACGGCCCTGCATAGCATCCCGAACATCCCGAAAGCGATAAATGGTGTGATGGACCGAAAAGCGCGTGAAAACACCAAATCGACTATCCAGTCGGAAAAAAGTAAAAACGCCAACACGACCGGGAGTAACACCAATAGGCCCACTATGGACTGCTGGGTGAGTAGCGCCCGGGTTTGGGACCTATCATCACTTACGGAAGAAAGGCGAGGGAAATAGTCGGCCGACATGGCTGTAAAAAGGATTCCTACATAGCTGGTCAGAAACGTCATCCCGGCGCTGTAATAGCCCACTTCGGCCAGGGTGCCGTATCGGTTAATGTAGACCTGAACGAGGTACTGTGCGGCCACCGTGGCCAGTCCGGCAATGCCAAATGACACGCCCAGGCGCAAGAGGCCTTTCCCCTCCTGCAGTACCTCGCCTTTCGACAGCCGGATGTTTTTTGTCACCACCCGCCGCGTATACAGTGAAGCGGTTACCCATGCGCAGGCGGCCATCGCAAAAAGAGATGGTGCGAGTCCTTCTATTCGCCCGAAATACAGAAGGGGCACCGTTGCCCCAAATCCGAGTAAATTGCCCAGAAAGGTAGCCCTTGCCATGTCGTTCAACCGTTGTGTCCCCTGAAGGATGGCGAGCTGGCTTGACGAAACGACTTTAAACAGCAAAGCGCCCGACAGCCAAATCAGTAATCCACGACGGTCATCAGAACCGAAGGTCAGTACCGACAGCCAGGAGGCGGTAATGGCTACGACGGCGGCGGAAGTTGCTGCCGTGATCCATCCCCAATACCGTACCAACCGGACTATACGGGCTATTGCGTCATCATTGCCGGTTGCGGTCTTTCCGGCGATAAACTTCACCGCGCTGGTTTCAATTCCCAAACCGCCCACGCCCGCCAGGAGTCCAAACACCCCATTTAACAATCCCAATATCCCCATTCCTTCGGCGCCCATCAAAACGGCAACCAACTTCGAACGGAGTACCCCCAATAACGAGGAAAAAACCTGTAGGCCACCAAAAAGGGAAAGTGACGCGGTTATGGTCTGGTAGGACTTTCGTTCGCCTGTCATTCCGGAAATTGATTAAGGACATCGATTATCACGGCCACATCGCCGTCGGGAAGGCATCCGCAAATCGGCAAACTCAATACTTCCTCATGGAGGGCTTCCGTCAAAGGAAAGGACAATCCGTGCCATTCCGGCAAGGCTTTCTGCCGATGCGGCGCAACCGGATAGTGTATCTGTGTCTGGACGCCGTTTTCCAACAGCATGGCCTGCAAACGCGCCCTTTCCTTACATCGGATGATAAATTGGTGGAATACGTGTGCGTCGCTTCCGTCATAAGTGGGAAGTAAAACCGATGGATTGCTGATTTCAGACAGGTAGCGGGTTGCAATCGCGCGTCGTCTTGTATTCTCCGCATCCAAATGGGGCAACTTCACCCGAAGGAATGCGGCCTGCAACTCATCCAGACGCGAATTGACGCCGACAT
>DATGXZ010000029.1:0-3391 GCA_035298445.1 Flavobacterium sp. | reverse complement strand
CAACTGCTCAAAGAACGACGCGCGCATTTGACCGAAATTGCCAAACGCTATTACGACGTGGTGTCGCGGGTAAAAGTCGTCACAGGTTCTGAAAAGGCCGATGTGTTTCGCGTGACATGCGATCCGTCAGGTAGAATAGAGGTATCAGTCAGCCGTGCGAATGCGGCCGAAGGAGCAACTCCTGCGGTAGAACTGGCCGCTGATCCAAAGCAGACAAAAGAAATTTGGTTGTACGGACTCGACGGCGACGACCGTTTTGACGTCACTGGTACCCCTTCGTCCATTCGCATCCGGATGATCGGCGGCCGTGACGAAGACACGTATAAAGTCGATAATGCAAAAAACATCCGGATCTACGACTACGCTTCTGAAAAGAATACGGCGACGAACGCCCGTATCCTTAAAACAGATAAATACGAAGTGAACGTATACGACCTGTATAAAATCCGCACCGCGACCAACCAAATCATTCCGGCCATCGGCTTCAATCCCGACGACGGCCTCCGCATTGGGCTGACCGATACCTACACCCGGTATGGCTTCCAGCGGAATCCGTTCAGCGAGCAGCACACCCTCAGGGCCAACGTATTTTTTGCCACCGGAGGCTTCGAGGCCAGTTACCGCCTGGAAGTCGCGAACGTCATCGGCAATGCCAACTTCCAGGTGAAGGCAGGCGTGCAGAGTCCGAACTTCACCAACAACTTTTTCGGCTACGGCAACCGTTCCGGGAATCCGGATGATGAGAGAGGGATGGATTACAACCGGGTGCGAATCCGAAGCGCCTACGTGAGCCCCGGATTGGTGCAACGCGGACGACTGGATACGACCGTTGAACTCGGACTCACAGCCGAACGTTTTACCATCGAAAATACCTCCGGGCGGCTGGTAGAGACGTATTTCGCCGGACAGCCCGATGTGTTTGAGAGGAAGACATTCATCGGCGTGAACACCCTTTTCCGCTATGAGAATGTCGACAACAAAGCCTATCCCACCTTGGGGATCATGGCCTCGCTGGAGGGTGGTTTCAGGAAGTCGGTGGAAGGCCCGCAGAAAGACATCACTTATATCATACCGACACTCAGTATCGACCACCGTCTCGTGCCATCCGGCGACCTGGTGCTGGCGACGCTGCTGAAAGCGAAAGTCAACTTCAACAATGCCTATGAATTGTACCAGGCAGCTACCATTGGTGGTATCGACGGACTCAGAGGCTATCGGAACCAACGTTTTACGGGAAAATCATCCTTCTACCAAAACACCGACCTACGCTATAGCTTCCGTCAGGTGCGAACCGAAATACTGCCCGTCCGTTACGGACTTTTCGCCGGCTTCGATTATGGGCGCGTGTGGCTCGACGGCGAACATTCGCGCGAATGGCACACTTCGGCCGGGGGCGGCTTCTTCCTCAACGGATCCGAACTCATCAGCGCCCAGATCGGCCTCTTCAACGGAGATGACGGAAATCGATTGGCGTTTAGTTTGGGGTTTACGTTTTGAGGAGAAGGAGCGAGGGGCGAGGAGCAAGGAGCGAGAGGAAAGAGGAAAGAGGAAAGAGGAAAGAGGAAAGAGGGGAGGACGTAAGAGGCACATGATCGGGAACACGTCGCGAGTAGTGGGTTAGTTCAGAGTTGATAGCAAGGATATTCGCATCCTAAACCGTCAAACAAAGCCCGCCCCGTCCAACCGTCCCGGCAGGTCCCCACTCAAAACTCAAAACTCAACACTCAAAACTTCCAACCGCTTTCAATTGTAAATACCACCTTCCATTAAAATCCACGATTTCCATTCACCGTTTTGGAGCCTGTAAAAGCATAGGCGGCTATATCCATGGCCGTTTTTCTGCATGTCACCATAAAACGTGGCCGAAAACACCAACGCAACCGTTTCATTTCGGATAAATACCGGATTGGAAATAAACGTGTAAGCGTTCTTCCCTCCCGAACCGATATAGTCGGGAAGATCGCTTCCGCGGATGACTTTTAGGTTATGAAAATCTTCGCTTGTCCAAAAAGTCGTATAGTTGGCACGTAATCCGGCGATGAGTTGTTGTTTTTCGCTTTCCGTAAGCTTGATTTGCGAGCGGTTATTATAGACGGATGTGAAGACCCGTTGTGAGGTGAGCAGTCGTCTGAGCGTAAATTCCACCATAATCGAATCAAGATCGGCCACGACCACGCGGGAATCCGACTCCATGCGATATTGCTGCATTTCTTTCCGAATGATTTCATGCGCGCTGTATTGCCCGAAACCTATGAAAGGCAGAAGAAGCATTACATTCCAAAGTATATTTCCCATAGTGCTGCTCAGTGTCTCCATGAGCTAACGTTCGTATCGGTTTTTTCGTACGATAGGTGCTTTGTACTACCCAATAGGTTGATAGTTTAGCAAAGTATAACTCACTTCAAATCGTCAAACAAAGTCCGTCCTGTTCCGATTACGAGGCACATCTTAACTCAAAACTCAACACTCAACACTCAACACTCAAAACTCCCCCATCCATTTCCGCGCATTCACAAACGCCTCTATCCATGGCGAAACAGCATCACGGCGGCCTTCAGGGTAGTGCGCCCAGTTCCATTGGAAAATAGAACGTTCGATATGCGGCATCATCACTAGGTGGCGGCCCGTAACATCGCTCATCATCGCCACGTCAAAGTGTGAGCCGTTCGGGTTGGCCGGATAGCCGTTGTAGGCATATTTGGCGACAATGTTGTAGTCATGTTCCGGCTTCGGAAGGTTGAATTTGCCTTCACCATGCGAGATCCAGACGCCCAGTGTGCTGCCGGCTAATGACGACAGCATCACTGAATTGTTTTCCTGTATCGTGACAGATGTAAAACCACTTTCGTGTTTGCGCGACTCGTTGTGCGACATGTACGGCTTGCGGTCGTGTTCGGGGTTCAGGAGTCCGAGTTCTACAAACAGCTGGCAACCGTTGCAGATACCCACCGAAAGCGTGTCTTCGCGGCGGAAGAAGGCTTCCAGCGCAGCTTTGGCTTTTTCGTTATAAAGGAAGGCACCCGCCCATCCTTTGGCCGATCCTAGAACGTCTGAATTAGAGAAACCGCCCACCGCACCGATGAAGCGGATGTCTTCCAGCGTTTCCCGGCCCGAGATAAGGTCGGTCATGTGCACGTCCTTCACATCAAAACCGGCGAGGTACATCGCATGTGCCATCTCGCGCTCGGAATTACTCCCTTTCTCACGAATAATAGCCGCTTTCGGACGCGATTGCGTTGGGTCGACCACCGGAATCTGCCCGTCAAAATGACTTGGGAAACGGAACTGCAGCGGTTGGTTCTTATAATTGTCGTAGCGTTCTTTCGCTTTCTGTTCACCCGACTGCTTTCTGTCAAGCAAATACGACGTGCGGAACCAGGTATCGCGCAGG
>DATGXZ010000028.1:0-2793 GCA_035298445.1 Flavobacterium sp. | reverse complement strand
ATGGAAAGGAGTCGTATCATGTCTTAGTTTTTGCCGGTTAGGATAAGGAATTGCTCTTCGAGGCTGGCGCTGCGTTTCACCAGGTGGCTCAGCGTGATGCCCTTGTCGAAAAAGAAGCGGTTCAGTTCCGCCGGTTCGATTTTTTCATTCGGATAGGCGATGAGGCACAGGTCGCGCATTTCAGTACGCACGATACCCGGATGCGAGGCCGTAAGTTCGGTCAAGCGGGCCATATCGGATGCCTGCAGTTCAAAGAATTCGCCGCCGGAGGTCAGGCCACCCACCGGACCTGAATACAGCATTTCCCCTTTTTTGATGACCAACACGTGCGAACACACCTTCTCAACTTCGTCCAATAAGTGCGACGCCAGCAGGATGGTGGTTCCTCCGGCGGCAATCGTGCGGATCAGGTCGCGTATCTGGTGGATCCCCTGCGGGTCGAGTCCGTTCGTAGGCTCATCGAGTATCAGGATTTCCGGGTCGTTCAAAAGTGCCGACGCGATTGCCAGGCGTTGCTTCATCCCCAATGAAAACGTGCGGAATTTACTGTCGGCCCGTTCCCAGAGTCCGACCAACCGCAACTTTTCCTCTACTTTCGATGCCGGTGCGCCTTTGATTTTACAGACCAGTTCGAGGTTTTGTTTGGCCGACATATACGGATAGAAGTTCGGTCGCTCGATGATAGCGCCGACTTTTTTAAGCGCTTCATGGTCGGTGAGCCGTCCTTCGAACCACTCGAAATCACCGGAGGTTTTGTTGACGACGTTGAGGACGATGCCGAGGGTCGTCGACTTGCCGCTGCCGTTGGGGCCCAGGATGCCGTAGACATTTCCCTTCTGGATTTCAAGCGTAAGGTCTTTGACAGCGTGGACGCGCCCGAACCGTTTGTTCAGGCCGCGGATAGAGAGGATGGTAGCCATTGTAGATTTTTGTGTCGGAACTAAGACGAGGGTGTTGGGTTTTTGTTACCAGGGTAAAAATAAAAAAAGCGCTCCGGTGTGAAGCGCTTTCCTATTTAAAAAACAAACAATTATGGCCTTGAGAATATAGTAAGGGGTTAGGAGGTAGGAGTTGGCATTAGTTTTTCAGGATAAAAATCCATTTCCACGTGGTCGGATCGCCGACGCCAACACCAGGCGTGTAAAGGAAAACCTTCACATCCGCGTCGGGGTTCGACTGCAGGTATTCGCGCACTTTCACTCTTGATTGCACGGCAAACCAGGCGTTGCTGCAACCCCAGCCCGTTTGCATCGGGTCAAAGATGAAATCAAAGCCGGCAGCCGGTTCTACATAGTCGTCGGTGAGTACGCTGTCGAATAATGAGGCGTTCATCCAGGCATCCGGGAAGATGAGTGTGCCTTCACCGGCCCAATGGATTTCACCTTCAAAAAGCGGGGCATTGAGTTCGGCATACTTCATCTTCACCCATCCCAAATCACTGGGTTGCTGGTACTCGATGCCGACAGTAAATGTCGGGGTCGATTCGTCGAACGTCAGGATCTTCCCCGATTCGAATTCATTGGTGGTATAATCCACTTTTAAAAGCATTACCTCGTTACCCGCGGTTGGCGTCGGGTCTAAGACGGTGTTGGCTTCCTCGCCCGCGCAGGAGCATAATAATAAGGCAAACGTTGTAAGAGCAAACAATTTTTTCATAGCGTGTTTTATTGGTTACTCTAGTTAGATAGCATTTTGCGAATAAGTTGCGTGAGGAAGGGGCATTTTCAATGAACAATGAACAATGAACAATGTACAATGAACAATGTAGAATGAACGATGAACGATGAACGATGAACGATGAACCAATAACCAAGAACCAAGAACCCTCACTATCAACCATCAATCCTTAACCCTCAAACCACCACCCGCGACCCAACCTCTACCTTTAACAATATCGATGGTTTTCCCGTACTGCCATGTCGCCGGGAATCCGTATTTTGGAGTTAGGGGAGGGGCGGATGCGTCCCTTCGTAAAATTCCACGAGATTACGCTACGGGAAAGCCGTACTTTTTGTTAAAGTTTAGAGAGAGGGATTATCGTCCGGCGGTGGTTGTCGTTTTTTGCGTTCCATCACCCTTACAAACACAAAAACCTACAAGGTTATCAAAACCTTGCAGGTTGTTTCAATCTTCCGGATTTACCGTCTTCCCGACTTCTTAACTTCCTCTGCCAATACCCACTGAATGGGATTCCTCCTGCGTCGGAATGACAAACGGGGCGTGCATGTCAGTCGCAGAAAGGCCTTATAGTGAACGTTTCCCGACTGCCAATTCTCTTCCGGACTTTCAGACTTTCAGACTTTCGGTCTTTCGGACTTTTCAATTCCATCATCCTTACTAACACAAAAACCTACAAGGTTATGAAAACCTTGCAGGTTGTTTTCGATCTTCCGGACTTACCGTCTTTCGGACTTCCCGTTTGGGCGCGTAGAGTGGAAAGCAAGAGAAGAGGGTATCATTAATCAATAAGAATCCCCTAGAAACGGAAACCCTCAGCCTTCAACTATGAACTAAGAACCAAAAACCCCTTCCTTACTAACACAAAAACCTACAAGGTTATATAAACCTTGCAGGTTGTTTTTAAATCTTTCGGACTTTCCGTCTTTCGGTCTTTCGGACTTTTCAATTCCATCATCCGTGCTAACACAAAAACCTACAAGGTTATGAAAACCTTACAGGTTGTTTTCCATCTTCCGGACTTACCGTCTTTCGGACTTCCCGTTTGGGCGCGTAGAATGGAAAGCAAGAGAAGAGGGTATCATTAATCAATAAGAATCCCCTAGAAACGGAAAC
>DATGXZ010000027.1:0-6034 GCA_035298445.1 Flavobacterium sp. | reverse complement strand
ATTTTACTCGGGCAGTTGCGTGTATGCGATTTAGTCGTATATTTGCGCACATTTTTATAAACAAATAAATTCATTGTTATGTATGCAATCGTAGAGATAGCAGGGCAACAATTTAAAGTTAGCAAAGACTCAAAGGTGTTCGTTCACCGTTTGGCAGGTGAGGCTGGTTCGAAAGTTTCTTTCGACAAAGTGCTTCTCCTCGATGACAACGGAACTATCACCCTGGGCGCCCCGGCTATAGAAGGTGCAACTGTTGAGGCCACCGTGCTTCAGCACCTGAAAGGCGACAAAGTGATCGTCTTCAAAAAGAAAAGAAGAAAAGGCTACAAGAAGAAAAACGGACACCGTCAGTCTCTTACAGAGATCCAGATCGGTGGCATCGTAACTTCGGCTCCAAAGAAAGCGGCTGCTAAGAAAGAAGCAGCGCCGGCATCAGAGGAAGCAGCAGAGGCTCCTAAAAAAGCCCCGAAAGCCAAAAAAGAGGAATCAACCGAATCAGCTGAATAATAACCTAATAATCCTAGAATAAGATGGCTCACAAGAAAGGCGTCGGTAGTTCCAAGAACGGACGCGAATCAGAAAGCAAACGTCTGGGCGTTAAAATTTTCGGCGGGCAGGCTGCAATCGCCGGTAATATCATCGTGCGTCAGCGCGGCTCAAAACACAACCCAGGCGACAACGTATATATGGGCAAAGACCACACCCTCCACGCAAAAGTAGACGGTGTTGTACGTTTCCAGAAAAAAGGCGACAACAAGTCGTATGTATCGATCGTTCCGTTCGAAGCATAAGACAATCGCTTTATGAAATTGAAATCCCGCTCACAAGGCGGGATTTTTGTTTGGAATTTGGTTCCTGTCTCTTACAACTTTACGACCTTATAAATTCGGGTAGTGCCTCCTGAAGAGACGTTAAGGAGATAAACTCCTGCCTGAAATCCGGAAAGGTCGATTGTTTCCACCGCCTCGGTTTTCATGATCGTTTTACCCGTAATATCCGCGATTGTGATTATCCCGATTCCTTCGAGATGTTCGAGGTGGAGTATATCTTTCACAGGATTTGGATAAAACCCGAATTGCATTTGATCGGGCTGGGAAACTTTCAACGGCGTCATGCACGGTACTTCAAACGGAGATAGGGTATCTACATAGGTACTGTTACCGATGGCGCCATAGCCGTTATCTCCAAAGATAATAATTCCGCCATCCAAGTTAATAGCACCGCTGTGATAAATGCCGGATGTCGAATGTTTCCAAATCAGGTTGCTACCAATTTCAATTGGTGTGTCACTGTTTTCAAGCGACCCTATTCCGAGCTGTCCATTATTGTTAAAGCCCCATGTCCAAAGCGTGCCATCCGTTTTTATGGCCAGTGTCTGCGGCCCCAGTCCACAGCTTACCAATTGCCAATTGGTTGCGAGCCCAATTTGGATTGGGATAGGACTACCCGAATCACCTGTGGAATTACTTCCAAAACAACCTGCGAAATTGTGGCCCCACGCCCACAATGTACCATTTTCCTTTATCGCTTCAGTTACCGTGTTTCCGGCCGAGACCTGCTGCCAGTCAGTGGCTAATCCTACCTGTGCTGGTACATTCCTGTTGATAGTTGAACCATCGCCGAGGGCACCAAAATTATTCTCTCCCCAAGACCAAAGAGTTCCGTTTGTTTTTATGGCGAGAGTATGTCGAAAACCAGCGGAAACACTCTCCCAATCGTTTGCTGTTCCAATCTGGACCGGTGCATTCTTATTTGTATTCGTTCCATCGCCTAATTGGCCAAAAAGATTATATCCCCAACTCCAAAGTGTGCCGTTGTTTTTCAAGGCCACAATGTGATCGCTTCCGGCCTCCACAATTTTCCATTGCGTATCCGTACCTATTTGTACTGGAGCAAGGACATTACTGTTACTGCCATTGCCTACGCTTCCATAAAGACCTGCACCCCATGCCCACAAGGTGCCATTTTCCTTTATAGCATAGGAACAAATAGTGGAGGCTTCAATATACTTCCAATCGGAGTCACTTCCTATTTGTACGGGGGCATTTACACTAATTGTAGTACCAGTTCCCAATTGCCCATATTCATTATATCCCCAAGCCCATAAAGTACCGTTTGTCTCCAATGCAAGAGTATGGAATCCACCCGTTGCGACCATTTTATAGCATTGGGAATACAGACAAAAAGGTAAAAAAATAAGTGCGCCGAGTAGAATTTTTTTCATGATGTGGATAATAATTTGTGTACATCTAAACAAATATAGGAACTTAAATGCCACACCCTCCACGCAAAAGTAGACGGTGTTGTACGTTTCCAGAAAAAAGGCGACAACAAGTCGTATGTATCGATTGTTCCGTTCGAAGCATAAGACAATCGCTTTATGAAATTGAAATCCCGCTCACAAGGCGGGATTTTTTTATGGCGTTGCTTTTCAGCGGGACTCCTTTTTGCGGAAGTAAAAAGACCTACAAGGTGTTGAAAACCTTGCAGGTCGAATTTACTTTCACCGTCTTCCCGACTTTCCGACTTTCCCGACCTCTAAAAAAAAGACCTACAAGGTGTTGAAAACCTTGCAGGTCGTATACCCTATCATTTTCTTCCCATCTCCCGAACTTCCAATCTTCCCGACTTCCGAACTTCCGGACTTTCCCGACTTTCCCGACTTTCCAACTCCAAACATAGAGACCTACAAGGTGTTGAAAACCTTGCAGGTCGAATCTACTTTCACCGTCTTCCGGACTTTCCGACTTTCCGACTTTCCCGACTAAAAAAACCCCAGCGTCTCCGCCAGGGTCTTATCTCATTCGCTAATGCGCTAATTAGCCCATTCGCTACTTAATAACGGTAGTACTCCGGCTTGTAAGGTCCTTCCACCTTCACGCCGATATACTCAGCCTGCTCCTGGTTCAGCTCCTCGAGCTCTACGCCCAGTTTCGCCAAGTGCAGTTTCGCTACTTTCTCATCGAGGTGCTTCGGCAGCATGTAAACGTCGTTACCGTATTTGTCAGCATGTTTCCACAACTCAATCTGCGCCAGTGTCTGGTTGGTGAACGAGTTCGACATTACGAAACTTGGGTGGCCTGTCGCACATCCCAGGTTTACCAAACGGCCTTCCGCCAGGATGATGATGTCTTTGCCATCGATGGTGTATTTGTCAACCTGTGGCTTGATCTCCACTTTTGATGCACCGTGGTTTTTGTTTAACCATGCCATGTCGATCTCATTGTCGAAGTGGCCGATGTTACACACTACGGTCTTATCTTTCATCTTCTCGAAGTGACGGCCTACCACGATGTCTTTATTACCGGTAGTTGTGATCACGATGTCTGCCGTAGCGATCACCGTATCCAATTTCTTCACTTCAAATCCGTCCATTGCCGCCTGAAGCGCGCAGATCGGGTCGATTTCAGTCACGGTTACGATAGAACCGGCACCACGGAAAGAAGCCGCTGTACCTTTACCTACGTCACCGTAGCCACATACTACCACACGCTTACCAGCCAGCATCAGGTCAGTCGCACGACGGATCGCGTCAACTGCCGACTCCTTACAGCCGTATTTGTTGTCGAATTTCGACTTCGTCACCGAATCGTTTACATTGATCGCCGGCATCGGAAGCGTACCATTCTTCACGCGCTCATACAGACGGTGCACGCCTGTAGTCGTCTCTTCAGACAGACCTTTGATACCTGCTACCAATTCCGGATAACGATCCAATACCATATTGGTCAGGTCGCCGCCGTCGTCAAGGATCATGTTCAAAGGCTGGCGGTCTTCACCGAAAAACAGCGTCTGCTCGATACACCAGTCGAATTCCTCTTCGTTCATTCCTTTCCAGGCATATACCTGAAGGCCCGCTGCTGCAATTGCAGCTGCTGCGTGGTCTTGCGTAGAGAAGATATTACAAGAGCTCCAGGTCACTTCCGCGCCCAGTGCTTTCAGCGTCTCGATCAACACCGCCGTTTGTATCGTCATGTGCAAGCACCCTGCGATACGCGCGCCTTTCAATGGCTGCTCGTTCTTATATTCCTCGCGAAGCGCCATCAGTCCGGGCATTTCAGCTTCCGCCAGTTCGATTTCCTTCCGTCCCCAGGCCGCCAGCGAAATGTCCTTCACTTTGTAGGCCACATACGGCAATGTCTGTGTGCTCATCATTATTACGTTGATTTACTGAAAAAATTTTTGCAAATTTACGGAATAAGGTTGGGAATAACCAATGAGCAATTGTGAAATTCAACCGCCTTGTAACCAACTCCGTACGTTTCATTTTTTTGAAGCTTTTTCCGGCTGTTCGCTGCAAGCTTTTTCCCGCAACGCCGCTTTTGCGACCGCGCCTCCCGGCTTCCTCCGGTCGCCGTCGCCACGGGCAAAACCAGGCGCCGCGTGCAAAAAGGCTTTCCGCTGCCATCCGGGCTAGGGCTTCCTTCTGACCATGCCGCTTTATACTACCCTTACCGTTGATGAACACGCCCGACTTTACGTCTGGAAAATTACCGAGTCGTATGACGAATTGGCCAAAGGCATGCGCCTGAAACCGGCCAGCGAAGCCCGCCTGTCCGGCATGAAGTCCGAACAGCACCGCCGCGGCTTCCTGTCCGTACGCGCCCTGCTGCACGCCGCCGGCTACTCCGACTTCGACCTTTATTACGACGCCTCCGGCAAGCCGCACCTGCTCGACGGTCGCTATATTTCCATCAGCCACTCCTTCGGTTTTTCCGCCATCATCGTCTCCGACCGTCTTACCGGCATCGACCTGGAACTCCGCCGCGATAAAATCCGCCTCATCGACTACAAGTTTGCCGAACATGAAATGAAATACCTCAACCCAGAGCACCACGACGACTACATCGCGCGGCTGACCGTCATCTGGGGCGTCAAGGAAGCCATTTTCAAAATCCGGAACGAACCCGGAATCAGTTTCAAAGACCATATCTTTGTACTTCCTTTCGAGAGGGCAACGGGCCAGGCTACAGCCGAACTTCACTTCGGCGACCGCCATGCCCCGTTCGACATTCGCTTTCTTGAAATCGAGGATTACACTATTGTCTATGCCTTTGAAAAATGACGTCATACCGTCGCTCTACGGCCACCTGCTCGACGCCCGGTCCCGGGGCGAAAAAGCACTGGCAGTACTGATTGACCCCGATAAGGTCGGTCTGGCCCAGGTTGACGCGTTGGCGCATCGCCTCGCAAGCGCCCCTGCCACCTATCTCTTTGTAGGCGGAAGCACGGGCCCCACCGACCACCTCGATGAACTGGTACTGGCGTTGAAGGTCCGAACCGGACTTCCCATCGTGTTGTTTCCTGGGCATCCGTCACAACTGTCGCGCCACGCCGATGCGTTGTTGTACCTCTCACTTCTTTCCGGTCGAAATCCTGATTTCCTGATTGGGCATCACGTTGCCTCGGCCCAGGCGGTGGTGGCCTCCAAACTGGAAATCATCCCCACCGGTTATATCCTTTGTGGCAGCGACAACCACACTTCGGTGGCCCGTGTCAGCGAAACAACACCCCTTCCGTTTGAGGACGGTGACCATATAGTCGACACCGCCCTCGCCGCACAATTGCTAGGCAAACAACTGGTCTATCTCGAAGCAGGCAGCGGTGCCCGGGAAGCCCTTCCGACGGCGGTAATCAAACGCGTAGCCGACCAACTTTCGATCCCGCTAATCGTGGGCGGTGGCATCCGTACCCAAAAAGGCATCCACGACGCCCACCAGGCCGGCGCCGACCTCGTCGTCATCGGAACCGCATTCGAAAACGACCCTGATTTCTTCCTCCATGGATGAGATCGTTTCCTTCCTGCTCAACCCTTACCGCGATAGGCCCCTATACGCCATCGTACTCGAAGCACTCACCTTCGTATTGGGCATCACGAGTGTATGGCTCGCACGCAAGACTCATATCCTTACGTATCCAATAGGGCTTATCGCGACCGCCATTACGGCGTGGCTGTTGTATGAAGCCGGTTACCTCGGCGACATGAGTGTCAATATTTACTTTACCCTCATGAGTTTTTACGGCTGGTATAAGT
>DATGXZ010000026.1:0-10369 GCA_035298445.1 Flavobacterium sp. | reverse complement strand
ATGAGGCGCTCCCGTATCAAAGGCTTCTAGATGCTATTTGGAATGTCCATCATTTGATGGAGTATCCGTACTATTTCGGTTATGCCGTCATCGCCCTGTCTATAGACGATAAAATGAGCGCTGACTTTTGCCTGTCGGTAGCCGGGCTTTATGTTTCCTATATCTTTTCCGGCACTAAAATCGTCCGAGATATACTCCATTTCCTGTCGAATCATCCGATAATAATGGTTGGCTTGCCGTGCTGACCAATGCTGGAAGGTATACAGCCAGATTTGATCAAGATCTTCGAGTGCTTTCCGGCTTATCCGATACCTCATAAATACTTCTTGTGAAGACTTTCGAGGTAGTCATCTGCGTTAAAATCTTCCACAAACCCACTCTTTTCGCCCTGTTCAATTTCGTGACGAAGTTGTCGTATTTTTTGCTGTTGCACTTCAAGTAATCGAAGTGCCGATCGAACTACTTCGCTGGCAGAACTAAAACGTCCGGACTTAATTTCTTCGCTGATGAAATTCTCAAAATGATCACCCAGCAGGATAGAAGTGTTTTTAGCCATGATGACAGAAGTTTTTCAAATGTACCAAATTATGGTATACTGGAAAAGGTGTTGGGAGATAAAAAGACTCACTTGGTAAAGTGCAACTGACGACAATAAAAAAAGCAGGCCTATAGCCTGCTTTTCCATGTTATAAGGATCATTACAACGTCCGTCGTCCGGTAACGGTGACCGTGCCGTCCGAATCCTGGAACTGGCCGTTGAGTTCGTCGCCGACGATACGCGCTACTTGTTCGCCGTCTTCATTGGTGATATAGCCCGTGGCACCGTCATATCCACCCCCGATGTCGTTGACAGTCTGCGTCTGGTCGTCTTTTGAAATGCCTTTGAAACCGCCCAACGCCTCTGAAAGGATGATATTGAAGATGCCGGTTTCCCCTGGTTTCTGATAGGTGCCTTCAAACGCTTCAATCAAAGAAGTCGACGTTTCTTTAAAGACTTCAAAAACCGCGTTCGGGTGACCTGGAATAGAAGAGCTGACTACGGTCGGAGCCCCGCCCTGTGCCCCCACCTGGAAGGTGACGCTGACCGGACTGCCATTAAGCGTACCGGTAAAGGCGGATACATACGGTTCGCCATCCGTTGGTATCGCCTGCGCGGTCAGGTTGACCACCGTACCATCGATAGTAAGCACCGCCGTAATCGTATTGCTTCCATTCTGGATATCGAAGCGCACCGTACCGCTTGAACCTACTACGATTCCTTTGTACACGCCGGTTGCTTTCGCATCGTTCACTGCCAACGCATCGGGTGTCGTTACGCAGGTTTCGCACACATACGCCTCACCGTCGTCGTCGCTGTTTGAACATGAATTCAGTGATAGGATTGCCACGAGCGTCAATGCGACGTAGGTGACTTTTTGTTTTAGTAATGTCTTCATTTTGTTTTGATTAAAGGTTAACGAAGACAAAGGTATCGGCGCCTGGGGGTCGCGTCAATCGCAAAAAAGTAGTAATTATCAGCGGCCGTAGAGTTTGTTGAGGGCCTCCGTACGCGAGCGTACCTGTAACTTTTCATAGATGTTCCGGATATGGGTCCGGACGGTTTCCACGCTGATGAAAAGCAGGCCCGCAATTTCCTTATAACGGAGTCCACGTGACAGGTGGTCGAGTATCTCGCGCTCACGAACCGATAGCCCGCTTTCGTTCGGTGTCAGCATAGGCGAAAATGAGGCGACGACCTTCCGGGCAATATGGCTGCTCATCGGCGATCCGCCCTGGTAGACTTCGGTGATGGCCTCTAGCACGCGCGCCGGTTGAGTGGTTTTGGTAAGGTATCCGGTAGCGCCGGCTTTCAGGGCACTGAACACCGATTCGGTGTCTTCGAAGGCCGTGCACATCATGAACTGCATCGACGGGCATTTCGGTTTCAGTTCGGCCACGCATTCAATGCCGCTTTTTCCCGGAAGATGAATGTCGGTCAAGACCACGTCAACGCCCGATCCGGGGAGCCCGATCAGCGCTTCTTCCGCCGTTGCGTATAAGTCGGTGCAGGAGAATCCGAGGCTGCCGTTAATCAAAACGGCGAGGCTTTCCCGAATCTGTTGTTCGTCTTCGATGATGGCGACTTTGATATCCATACGGTAAATGTATGAAATACAGGTATTCCCGTACTACCACTTTTTGGGTATATGTCAGCGGAGCGGAATGAAAAAGGAAAGCTGCGTTCCGTTTGACCCGTCGATTTCCATTCGCCCACCGATGCCTTCGATCCGCTTGCGCATGTTGGCTAGTCCGTTGCCTTTTCGGACGGTTTCCGGGTCGAGGCCTTTTCCATTATCGCGGATCGCTAGCACGATTTCACCCTCGGTGACCGTAACCGTAAGGAAGGCGTCCGTCGCACCCGAATGCCGGGCCAGGTTGTTCAGCGCTTCCTTCACCACCATCAAAACGTGGTGGTAGCTTTCTCTCTTAAGTGTGAGCCCCGTAGGAACGTGGTCAAAGTCATACCTTACAGTAATATCGAAGGTTTCGAGGTAGTCGGTAGCGTATTCACGGATGCGTGACAGCAGGTGATCAAACGTCGCATTATCCGGATTCAACGCCCAAATAAGGTCGCGCATGTTTTCCACAAGTCGGATGGCGGTTTCCCGAACCGACTCGGCACTGTGCCTGACGTTTTCCTTTCCTGCCGTTTCACGCACGATGACTTCACTCAGGAAGTTGATCTTGGCCAAACCGGATCCCAGGTCGTCATGTATGTCTTTCGCCATACGGGCGCGCTCGGCTTCTTCGGTTTCGCGTATCGTTTTCTCGCGCAGTAGTTTCCGCCGGATGCGTTGCACGTATAAAATAGAAACGATGGCCATACCCAACAATACCATACCGATGACGACAAACACAATGACCCGGCGCTGGTTTTCGATACGGAGGTCGCGGTCGCGCAGCGCAAGGGCATCCAATTGTCGTTTTTGTTGCAGGATGCGGATGTCCGCCGCCTTTTTCTCACTTTCGTACTTCACCGACATCTCGGCCAATTGCTGAGACCGCTCGGTATTGACAAAATCATTTTTGGCGGCTTCGTAGCGTTTCCGGAAGTCAAGCGATTCGGCCAGCTTTCCTATTTTTTCATACGCAGTGGCAATGCCGTCAAGGGCCTCCACTTCAATCTCCTTGGCACCCAGCGTCTCGGCTTCTTTCCAGGCACGCATACAATAATTGAGCCCAATTTTCGGCCGGCTGGCTACAATTTCGAGGTTCCCCATATTATTATAGGTAGCGGCCATCATATACCGGTCATCGTTCTTTTCGGCAATGGCCAGAGCCATCCGGTAATGGGACGCCGCCTCGTCATAACGCCCGCGGGCTTTCTGCACGATGGCGAGGTTGTTATGGGCCATCGAGATCCGGCCATCGTCTTTTGTAGTAGTATACAAACGAAGCGCCCGGTCGTATACCTGAAGCGCATGATCGAAGTCCTGCCGCTGTTCATACACAATGCCCATATTGTTCAGGCAATCGGCCGTGAGTTTCGTATCGCCGGTTTTTTCGGCTACCGCGATCGACTTTTCGAAGTGCGATAAGGCCTGGCTGAGGTCTTTTTGTTCCGAATACAACGCCCCGATATTCATCAGTATTTTGGCCTCATACCTCGGATCGCGGGCGGTGACCGCCATCTTCTGTGCCTTAAGGTAATAGGCGAGGGCTTTCTCTGATTGGCCGAGCTGCGAATAGCAATTGCCCAGGTTGTTGAACGACGTCATCTGCACCGGGACGTTGTGTTCCCGTTTGGCTTCAGACACCGCTTTTTCAAAAAGTCCTGCCGCCTCTTGGTAACGGTCTTTTTCATACGCCGCTATCCCTTTGTCAAGAAAGTGCTGTCCGCCCTGTGCATACAGGCCTATCGGGAGCACAATCCAGAGAAGGAAGAAGCGCTTTATTTCCATCGCTTTCTCTCTACAGGTCGGGATGATAGGTGGTCGGCTTTCGGAAGCAAGCGCTCCTGGAGGTTTTCCCGTTCGCGACCGGTTTGTTCGATGAGTTGGTCGATTTCCGCCGATGTTAATTCCCGATAGCGGCCCTTCGGAACGTCAAGCGAAATGTTCATGATCCGGATGCGTTTCAGGGTTTGTACCTCATACCCGAGATATTCGCACATCCGGCGGATTTGGCGATTCAGTCCTTGTGTCAGGATGATCGTGAACGTAAAGCGGTCGACCTGCGTCACTTTACACTTGCGGGTCACGGTGCCGAGTATCGGTACGCCATTCCCCATCCGCTGGATGAAACGGTCGGTGATGGGCTTATCCACCGTTACGACATACTCCTTTTCATGGTGGTAATGGGCCCGCAGGATCTTGTTGACGATATCACCGTCATTTGTGAGGAAGATGAGTCCCTCGCTCGCTTTGTCGAGTCGCCCGATGGGAAAGATCCGTTCGGGATAGTTGAGGTAATCGATGATGTTATGCCGTACCGTTTGGTTAGTCGTACATTCAATACCGACAGGTTTGTAGAAGGCCAGGTACACGGGTTTGTCGGTACGTTCGGCGAGGAGTTTTCCGTTGACACGTACTTCATCCGAAGGGGTAACTTTCGAGCCCATCTCCGCCAACGCGCCGTTGATGGTCACCTTGCCGTCGGCCACGAGTTTGTCGGCTTCACGTCGCGAGCAAAAGCCGGTTTCCGCAATAAACTTGTTGATGCGTTTTTGTTCCTCCATACTACAAAGGTACACAACTCTGTTCTATGCGCGCAGAAACGAGCGGATGTCGGCATACAGCGCATCGTCGTGCAGGCGATGGCCCGACCCCGTAACGGAGAGGAAGTGGCCGTTGGGTAAGGCTGCGGCGATACGCTCTCCTTCGGCTACCGATACGATGTCGTCGTCAGTAGCGTGCACTACCAATGTTTCTACGGTGATGGTTTTCGCGAAAGCGGCACCCGAAAAAGCGGAGGGAAGAAAGCCATAACGCGCTTCGATATACGCGTCGAACACCTGTCGTGCCCGTTTGGAAAGCCCGAGTTGGTCGTTGAAATTCGCCACGATGGCCGTCATTTCGGAGGGTGCGCCCATCACAACCGCTTTTTGCAGTTGCGGCATGGGATAGTGGTGAAGCAGATAAAGCAGTGAAATACCACCCATGGAATGCCCGATGATGAAATCGGGTTGGAAGGTGGCAGAAACCGCATCGGCAAAGGCGGCATATTTTGGGGCGCTGAATTCGATCCCGCTGTCTTGCCCGTGCCCGGGGGCGTCGATGGCCATCACATGGAAACCATCGAGAAAGGGGAGGAGTCGTTCCCAACGGCCAGAATTACTTTCCCAGCCGTGCAGCAACAGGATCTTTGGACCGCTGCCCCATTCGTAACAAACGATGTTTCCGAGTGCAGAAGGATAGACCGACTTCCGTGCCTGTTCCAGTGGGTCGGGAAGGGCATGGGCTTCCAACCGCCCGTATCGCGGACGACTAAAGAACCGGTGGGCCAAACCTGCCGCCTGTCGTGGTGCGATATAGGCCAGGCTGTTGATGCAGGTCCCAAGGCTGCGGGCCAGCAAACGTTGTTTCGTACTTTCCATAAAAAAAGCCCCGTTTCGGGGCTTGCTATCGTTTAGGAAACGCTGGCGAAAATTTCTTCCATCTTTTCCTTCTCTTCGCGGGCGAGCGTGGCATCGACCAGAATACGACCTGAATGTTCGTCGGTGATGATTTTCTTGCGCGCTGCGATTTCTACCTGTGTTTGTGGAGGAATCGTAAAGAACGAACCGGCAGAGGCGCCGCGCTCGATCGATACGACGGCGAGTCCGTTGCGGACACTGCCACGGATGCGCTTGTAAGCGGCCAAAAGGCGTGGCTCTATCAGCGCTTCGAACTCGGCTGATTTCGTTACCAGGAAATCCTCTTCTTTTGCAGTTTCGGCCATGATGGCATCGAGTTCCGCTTTTTTGTGCTCGAGGTGCTGTTGCTTCTCGTTGAGTTTTTCCTCTGACTGGTCGACCAGTTGTCTTTTGTATTCGATCGACGATTTCATCTCGCGGATCTGCTTTTCAGCCAATTGGATTTCCAATTCCTGGAATTCGATTTCTTTCGCAAGCGAGTTGAATTCGCGGTTGTTGCGAACCGTTTCCTGTTGCTTGGCGTATTTCTTTATAGCCTCGCGGTGCTCCTCGATGGCATTTTTGCGGGCTTTGATCTGGTCGTCGATGACGTCAAGATCGGCTTTCAGTTTTTCGGCACGCGACCTAAGGCCGGCCACTTCGTCTTCGAGGTCCTGTACCTCCAGCGGAAGCTCGCCACGCACATTACGGATGTCGTCGATTCGTGAGTCGATCAATTGCAGATCATAAATAGCCCTCAGTTTGTCTTCAACGCTCAGTTCTTTTGTCGTCGCCATAGATTTATACGTACTTAACCGGATTAGTGTTTACTTCTGATAAAATGATTGCAAAAGTAGGCATTTTTTCGGTAAGATAGTCAACAATGTAATTTTTTGTATAGCGCTCGCTTTCAAAGTGTCCGATGTCTGCCAACACCAATTTTCCTTCCGCTTCATAGAATTGGTGGTACTTCAGGTCGGCGGTCAGGAACACATCGGCACCTGCGCGGATGGCATCACCGATGGCAAAACTGCCCGAACCGCCCAACACGGCGACGGTGCGTACTTCGCGCCCCAGGAAGTCAGAATGCCGGATACCGCCCGATCCCATTTTGTCTTTTACAAACTTCAGGAATTCAGCTTCAGGCATCGGTGTTTCCAATTCTCCTATCATACCTAAACCGATGTTCTGGTGGGCATTGCGGGTATCATAGATTTCGTAGGCGACTTCTTCGTATACGTGACTTTGGAAAAGCGCCTTTAGGATGCGTGATTCGAGGTGTTTTTCAAAAGTGACTTCGATGCGGGTTTCGGCCGTTTGCGTCCATTCACCTTTTTGCCCTACCACCGGATCGCTTTCTTCATTACCGCGATACGTGCCGATACCTTCGGAGTTGAAGCTGCATTCCGAATAATTACCAATGTTGCCCGCACCGGCTGCGAAAAGGGCCTGGCGCAAGGCATCGGCATTTTCGGGAACGGTGTAGGTTACGAGTTTGCGGATGAAGTCCTTCTTAGGTACCAGGATGCGCGTATTTGTCAATCCCAACGCATCACAGAAGATTTTATTCACACCATTCCGATGGTTATCGAGCGCGGTATGTACGGCGTAAATGGCGATATTGTGCCGGATGGCTTTGATCACGGCCCGCTCAACATAGTTTTTACCGGTGATTTTTTTCAATCCGGAAAACAGGATGGGATGGAAACAAACCACCAGGTTACATTTCTTCGCCACTGCTTCGTCGATGACGGCTTCCAGTGCGTCGTGGCATACCAGGATGCCGGTGACATCTGCTGCAGCATCGCCGACCAACAAACCGACGTTGTCGAAATCTTCGGCATAGGCGAGGGGCGCCATTTCTTCAAGTACGGCGAGGCAATCTTTTAGAGTCATGAGGAGGGATTTGCTTTGGAAAGTATGTACTGTGCGACGGTATGGCATCTGGATAGCAGGAGGAACCCGACCAAGACCTGAACGGCTGTCGCTACCATAGTGTGCAGTGCCGGATAGTCACGTAATAGGTCATGTACCTGGAAGAACCGTATGAGCTCGGAAACCAGACCCGGGAGCCCCCGTGCGAACATCAAGCCACCTGTCACGGCCACCGAAACGGCAAGAAACGTACTCGGTGTGATGGAAAGCCCGATTTCGGCCTCCATTCTGTTACAAAGGCGAAGCCCACGAACCAGCCGATCGGGTCGGAAGAGAAAGAAATAGGTGATTACGAGATAGACGATGATGCCTGCAAGAAGGTATAGAGCAGCCTCCCATCGGTCAGGGGATGAGGAGTCGTTAAATTGACGCAGGGTGAGTAGGGCTTGCGGAATCACGTAAAAAGCGGATGACAACAACATCAGGCCGACAATACGCAGCACAATCATCCAGAAGGTTTCGGTTTTCATGGCTAAAGGTTAGACGATACGGTCCAAAGATAAAAAAGTATCTTTGCCGCATGGCGTTGCTTCGAATAATCCTTTTTCCGTTTTCGTTGCTATACGGACTCGTGACGGCGGTGCGCAACCAATTCTACGACTGGGGTATTTTCCGGTCGTATGCGTTTGACACGCCGGTGATAGTCGTGGGCAACCTGAGTGTCGGCGGAACGGGCAAAACCCCGATGGTGGAGTATCTCGTGCGCCTGCTGTCGGCTCACTACAAAGTGGCCATCCTCAGTCGGGGCTACCGCCGCAAATCAAAAGGATTTGTACTGGCGGATGCCACAACAACGGTCGCAGCTTTAGGGGATGAGCCTTTCCAATACCACAGAAAGTTTCCAGATGTAACGGTAGCGGTGGATGCAGATCGGGTAGCGGGCATCCGCCGATTGCTGGCACTTGATCGCAAACCGGATGTCATCCTGCTTGACGATGCCTACCAGCACCGACGGGTGAAACCGGGGTTCGCCATCCTGCTTACGACCTATGCCGAGCTATATACCGACGACTTTCTGCTGCCAACAGGGCACCTTCGCGAAGGACGCAGTGGCGCACGACGGGCGAATATAATTGTAGTCACCAAATGTCCGCCCGACCTGACAGCCGAACAACGCGAACACATCCGTCGGAAACTGCGCCTTAACGAGCAGCAATCGGTGTTTTTTACCCATATCGAATACGATGAAGATGCGGTATCAGACGAGGGCTTGCGACCGGTTGCCGAGATCAGGCAGGCGCCTAAAGTACTGGTGGCGGGTATTGCAAAGCCACAACCTTTCTTTGATTTCCTGTCACAGGCATCGGATCGGACGCTGCGGTTCCCCGACCATCACGATTTTTCCGCTGCAGATTTGGAACGTATTCGGGAAAGCGCGGCGGGGCGTATCGTTGTGACGACGGAAAAAGACTATATGCGCCTTTCCGTAAGGCTTGAGGGCCTACCGCTGTGGTATGTGCCGATGCGAACGGCCTTCCTGAAGAAACGGGAAAAGTTCGAACGCCTGGTACGCGCGTTCGTGGATGGCGCTATCGGGTCGTAAGACCTTGTTGTTCAAAATACAGGATGAGGTCAATAAGGCGGGCGGAATAGCCGACCTCATTGTCGTACCAACCCACTACCTTCACCATTTTATCGATTACGGATGTCAACTGGCTGTCGAACAGGCACGAGTGGCGATTGCCTAGAATGTCGACCGATACGATAGGGTCTTCTGTATACGCCATAATACCGTGTAGTTCCCCCTCACAGGCCGCGCGAAAGGCGGCGTTGAGTTCGTCGATCGAAACGGCCGTGCGGACGTAGCAGGTGATGTCGGTGAGGGAACCATCGGGCACCGGAACGCGTATGCCACCGCCGCCAATCTTGCCTTCGAGTTTGGGAAAGATGCGGGTCAGGGCTTTGGCCGCGCCGGTGGTGGTAGGTACAATCGACTGGGAGGCCGCCCGCGCCCGACGCAGGTCGCGGTGCGGTTGGTCGTGCAGGCTTTGGTCGGTGGTATAAGAGTGCACCGTCGTAATGTAGGCCTGCTCGATGCCACACAAGGTATCGATGACTTTGATCATCGGGGCGGCGTTGTTGGTCGTACACGACGCATTCGATACAATTTCCTCTGTGCCGTCGAGTATGTGTTCGTTCACGCCCAATACGACGGTTTTGATGCGATCGGTTTCGGAAGGTGCCGACAAGAGCACTTTCCGGGCTCCTGAACGGATGTGTGCGTACAACTCGTCGTAGGTCTTGTATTTTCCGGTCGATTCGACCACAATGTCTACCGAAAGCGCACCCCAGTCGAGGTCGGCGATATTCTTTTCGCTAAAGAACGGAATGCGTTTGCCGTTGACGACCAATGCGTGTTCTTCGGCACTGCAGGCAACCGGCAGTATGCCGTGGATGCTGTCGTATTTCAGGAGATGCGCCATGGTCCGGGCGTCGGCGAGGTCGTTGATGGCGACTACTTCAATCGACGGATGGTCAAGCAATAGGCGGAAGAGCGTGCGGCCGATGCGTCCGAAACCGTTGATGGCGATTTTTATCATGTGAAGGTTTTGGATTTTGGGTTCTGGGTTTTGGGTGCGTTGGTTCAGGCTTGACGAACCTTCATCAGGTGTACATCGAAAAGGAAAAGCGGTGTTCCATCTACTCGAAAATCACTTACGAGATATAATAACTCAAAACTCAACCCTCAAAACCCAACACTATAAGATGTGTTTTTCCGCATGGTAGGAACTCCGCACCAACGCGCCGCTCTCAACATGGCGGAAGCCCATTTCTTTTCCGAGGGTTTCGTATTTGGCGAATTGTTCGGGCGTAATGAACTCTTTAACGGGCAGGTGTTTC
>DATGXZ010000025.1:0-6644 GCA_035298445.1 Flavobacterium sp. | reverse complement strand
CCCTAAACGTTTAGGTCTGGAACGTAACGTTTTACGTCAGGTGGGGCAAACGTTTAGGTTCCGGACCTAAAATTTTACGTCGGCAGGGGTAAAATTTTACGTCACCCAACGTAAAATTTTGGGTTCAGAACGTGACGTTTTGGGTGGGAGACGTAACGTTTTAGGTTTTTGGGGGGATGGGATGGGTTAGGTGGAGGGCGTTAGGGAGGGATTTTTGTGTATTTTTGGATACATTCTATCTTCAATCAGCTTCTACATTATTGTACTATTTTACAAAAGTAAATACACGTAGTTAAAAATTAGGAGCTGAATTTCTTCGAATTAACCCTAATCATACACAAAAAACTTAAGAAATGGATACCAGACATAGCATACTTAGACCACTGACAACAGATGAACAGGAAGCGTTTGCCGTTCATATGTGTAACTTTTTCTCTCCATCGCGCTACAGAGAGAACTGTGCCTTAATTAATATGGAAGTGGATGGGACGAGGATAAGACCCTTATCGTTTGGACGATTTCTATCGTATTTACAAATAAAAATGGGAATAGAACCGTATCGTTACCTGCGACACTTGGACGTCATGATTCAAAAATTTGTTAACAATGGCTTCTTTGTAAGAGCGGGTTATTCATCGCAAGGATCTCCTCCTATGAACCACTGCTATTACGCAATATTTGAACTGACCAACATGCAAAAATCAAATCTTTTCTGGCTTGGTAGTATCCTTGGCGAAGAATACTTGATGGCGAAGTTTACGCCATTTATCGTCCGGTTTGAAGGAAGTTACGCAAATGGACATTCAGGAACAGGTTCAGGGATCTTAATAAATAAAAACACCATATTAACCTGTAGACATAATCTAACCGATTTGAAAGACTACAGTTGTTATATTGGGGACACAATACTGGAGAACTATGAGCATAAGTATCATGACAAACATGATTTGGGAATAGTGAAACTTAGTGCTGAGGTCGATCTGCAGGTTTTTCCTTATTTTGGGCAACCCTATGTACTTGACAATACCCTAACTATGGGCTACCCGCCGCTAAGGGGTATGCGCGAAGCTGCTTTGATTTCACAAAAAGGCGAAATTAATGCAATAAGTAAAGATTGGGGGAATTGTGATTGTATTACAATTTCTTCAACTGTGCGACCTGGAAACAGTGGAGGTCCTGTGATTTCTCACAAAGGCTACATTGTGGGAATAGTAACCCAGTATGCTAACTCCGCGGATTCGGTGTCCACTGAGAAAGAAGACTTCAAGGATACTCATGCGATCCCCTTTTACAATGCAATTGCTTCTACGGGAGTTGTAGAGGTTTTAAAGGAACTCGACGCATCCCTTCATATCGCATTTGAAAATTATCAATAATGGCATCTCCACACGCCATCAACTTCACGTCCATACAATTTATCCCTACCGGTCCTGCGAGCGACTCGTTCGTAACTTTTCCACCCAATCCTTCACCCGTAGCTCCGCGCCCCCAACGCCTTTTATGCCATTTGATAAAAAATAACTAGATTGTCGCCCGCTATCCAACCAAAACCCATGACATGAAAAAACTAGTTTCCGTTTGTGTGCTACTACTTACTGTGGCGAGCTTTGCCCAGTCGAAACTCACCTTTGACAAGCGCTTCATACAGGCGGAAGACCAATGGGTGGCCCTGCGGCCCGATTCGCTGGGTGTTCACCTATTGGGGTTTGTCTATATCGATGAAGAGGCGGGTCCGACCTTTGACTATGCGGGCTCTTTCACCATACAATCCGACGGTCGGTTCTCTTTCACTAAAAAAGAGACACAGGGGTCGATGAAATCACGACTGGAACCGAGCAATGTACTAGTCGCTATCATTCCAGAATCTCATTATCCCGATTTGGGCGTCAACCGATATCCGGACTGGCTTAGGTTTTACAAAACAAATGAGAACGCTGCGAGCCGTCTATTCAAATGGGGCTTTATCTATAACAGTTGGAATGAATGCGAAAAAGCGCTGGAATTCCTGGAAAAGGCCTACAAACAAAATCCCGACTATGAAGGATTGCGAGTCGAACTCGCTTTTTCCTATAATTGCCTGAAACAATTCGAAAAAGCGGATGTGATACTAACGGAAGCGGTCAAAAAGCAACCGCTGGATGCCTATATCAACAAAGAACTCATCTACACGCAACTTCACGTTGGCGACATCGAGAAAGCGAAAAAAACGTATTGGAATTTCCTTAAAAAAGGAACAGACAAGACCTACAACAGCGAGAACGCCTTCAACATCCTTGGTACCTATTTCCAAAAAGGTGATTCAAAATCGTTTTATGAATGGCTTTCCAAAACCGAACTTGAAAATGACGCGAAATTTGAGAAGTATATTACCGCAATGAAGCAACGGCTTCCGAAGTAGTGAACCCCAGACGGAAATCCAACCACAAAAATCACATTAGGTTCATGCGACTACTGCTACCTTATTGCTTTCTTCTATCTTTTTTCGCTATGCATTCACAGGGTAAACTGATACCCAAGACGAGATTTTGCGGTGAACCGTCTGCTCCCCAATTATCAATTATCAATTATCAACTATCAATTGTCAATTCTCCTCAACCAACAGACGTAAAGCACTGAAAAACCATATATTTGCCTCACTTACTGCTGTTGTTCATGGCTGTTGGTTAAACCAAAGTGGCATGGGGATAGAGCGGATTTGAAAGACTAAACCCAATTGCGTCAACCTCAGAACACCATGAAATACCTCTACTACCTACTGTTGTTTTTCACGATAACGTCCTACGGACAAATCATCAACATACCCGACCCAGCCTTCAAGGCGAAGCTTCTTGCCGCTGCACCCGGAAATGGTATCGCCAAAAACGGCAACGGCAACTATATGACCATCGACGTCAACCAGGACGGTGAGATACAGCAATCTGAGGCCAGCCAGGTGTATAAACTCTATGTGGTGAATTCGACCATCACGAGCCTGGAAGGCATACAGCATTTCAACGCTTTAAAATGGCTCGAATGTTATAATAACTCCATCACCACGCTGGACCTTACGTCAATGGAGACCCTCGAGTGGGTAGATTGTTCGAGCAACCTGCTGACGTATATACACATGCCCTACACCATTATGTATCTGGCTTGTCCGTTCAACCAGTTGACGACCATTGATGTCAGCAACAGCCACTGGATTACCAATCTGGTGTGTTCGTTCAACCCGCAGCTGCAGTCGATTTTTATCAAGAATGGCACCTACTGTGCCGTAACGCTTGTGGGAGACGACAACCTGCAGTATGTCTGCGCCGATCCGGACGAGTTTTACGCCCTCAACACCAACCTCGCCAACGCGGGTATTACGGGCTGCGAAGTGAATTCGTATTGCAGTTTCACGCCCGGCGGCAGTTTCGGCACGGTGGCGGGCACGGTTACTTTTGATGCCGATGGCAATGGCTGTGATGCGAACGACCCCTTACAGGCCAACGTTCGCTTGAACATCACCGATTTCACCACGCCTTTTTCGACCTACACCGGATTCGACGGAGCATATGCGTTTTACGGGAGTCCGGGTACCTATGGCGTTTCGGCCGCCGTTGAGCACCCCGAGTTTTTTACGGTGTCCCCGCCTTCGGTCACGCTTCCATTTATGGCGGCCAATACCACGAGTACGCAGGATTTCTGCATTACCGCCAACGGCACCCATTATGATCTTGAAACCATCATCGTTCCCATCACACCCGCTATCCCCGGATTTTCAGCCAAGTACCTGCTCACCTACCGGAACAAAGGCAATCAGGTGATGACTTTGGCAGATGGCATTACGTTCACATTCGACGAGACACGCATGGACTTCCTGTCGGCCAACATTTCGCCGAGTCTGCAAAGCGCCGGTATTCTGCATTGGAGCTATGACAACCTGATGCCGTTTGAGACCCGCACTATACTGGTCACGATGCACGTCAACGCACCAACCGATCCCAATCCGGTGAATTTGAATGACCAACTTCCTTTTTCAGCAAGCATCGCTCCGCAGGACGTTGACGAGACGGCCGACGACAACCAGTTTGCGTTGAACCAAACCGTGGTCGGCTCGTTTGACCCGAATGACATCACCTGCCTGGAAGGAGATTATGTGAGTCCGGCCAAAATCGGTGACTACCTGCACTACAACATCAATTTTGAAAATACCGGCACAGCAGCGGCGCAGAATATTGTAGTGAAAGACATAATTGACCTGGCGAAATTCGACATTTCGAGCCTGCAGGTATTGTATGCCTCGCATACGATGACACCGCGGATTACCAACGACAAGGTGGAGTTTATCTTTGAAAACATCCAGTTGGGCGCGGGTGAACATGGCAACGTGACCTTTAAAATCAAAACCAAAAATACCCTGGTAACGGGCAATTCAGTAGCTCAGAACGCCGGTATTTATTTTGATTATAATTTCCCGGTCATCACCAACACTGCGACCACGACCTTCCAAACGTTGGGCATTACCGACGTAAACCGTAGGCCGCTACGCATTTGGCCCAACCCCTCGAAAGATATTTTCAACATAGAATCCCCTTCCGAATTATCGTCTCTGGAACTATATGACTTGCGGGGTAGGCTATTAACACGTCGCATGCTAAACGGCACATCTGCGAGCGTTGATATGAATGACTTCTCTAAAGGGGTGTACGTTTTGAGGGTAATGTCGGCAAGTGGCGTTCAGTCGCAAAAGGTGGTGTTGGAGTAACAATGTACAATGAACGATGAACAGGGAACAATGAGCGGTTAACGTTCAATTATGAATTGATAATTGATAATGACGTTAGAACAGCATCGCTATGCGCTGTGTCCGTTCATCAAAAGGGCGCTATCACATCTCCAACTGATCAAAAGGGATTTAACTTGGTTGGAGACTATAAAACTAGCAACCGTTCACTGTAAACCGTCAACTGTAAACTGTCAACTGTCAACTGTCAACCATCAGACAAACGTCCATCTCGTACAAACCCAACTCAAAACGCAACACTCCTTAACAAAATACGTGGTTTTCCCGTAAAATGGTGTCGTCGGGAATACGTATTTTGCATTTGGGGAGGGGCGGCTGCGTCCCTTACGAAAAGCCGCCAACCTGGCATTACGGGAAATCCGCACTAATTGTTAAAGTTTAACGTTAGAACAGCATCGATCTCCGGTTTGCCCGTCGCTTAATCTCCACCTTACCAAAACGGATTTCAATCGGTTGGAGGCTAAGAAACTAGCAACCGTTCACTGTAAACCGTCAACTATCAACCATCAACTATCAACCCAACACTGCTTCTTGAAACATCTCCTCCTCCTCGCCTGCCTCACGCTCTTCGCCTGCCAGGAGCGCCCCACAACAACGGCTCAGGCAAACCCGACTGCCACGACATGCGCGGACGAACGACCTCCGTACAAAACATTCGTGAAGTCGGTGCACAAATGGAAAAACGCTTCGTATCAGGCAAAATCCGACTATCTTTTTCAGTTAGTGAACGACGACCTCTATTGTTACTGGAAGGGCACGCCGTGGGATTTCTATGGGATGACCCGACAGCCACAACAGGGGCAGATTGCGTGTGGCTATTTCGTAACCAATACCCTGGCGGATCTCGGGTTCCGGATCGAGCGCATTCGGTTGGCACAGGTCGCGTCGGGCGAGATGATACGGGAATTGTGTACGAATATCAAAACGTTCAACCGCTTCGACCAACTTGAAACCTTCCTGAAATCACAACCGGACCGATCTGTTTTCATTATCGGACTCGATTTCCACACCGGATATATCGTCAAGGATGGGGAAAGCTATTTCCTTCATTCGAATTATCTTGGAAGGGAAGGTGTCATCAAAGAACCCATGCGGACATCGAGGGCCCTGGTGCACAACAAATTCTTCATGATTGGCAGCCTTAGCCAAAATAAGGCGTTCGTTAACCGTTGGTTTGAGGGATTAGGTGAATGAACAAGGAACAGTGAACAAATAGCTGTTAACGTGTAGTGTTAACCGTTAACCGTAAACTGTCAACTGTCAACTATCAACCTCACCCCCGAATCTAACTTCCATACTTCCTATTTTCGCACTCTGAAAATGTACGGAAAAACCGTACTGTCATCCTAACGCGCTTTCCTACCTTCGAAGCAGGATGTGAGAGGATAATCTTCACCACTTCCTTATACCTTCCTCACTCGTTAAAAAGTGGTGAGAAGTTTCTTTTTTGTTACACTATTAGTTAACTTTGCAATGAAGCAAGTCCTGCAGATTATTTTCTACCAAGGCCATTTTCATGCATTTTACCATGCACAAAACAGAAAAGTCCAACGAAAAATCGATGAAGTTCTCTTTATGATTTCAATTTTGGAACGAGTACCATCCAAGTTCCCTGAACACCTAACCGGAACAGACGGCCTTTTTGAAATCAGAATTGAATGGAGTGGTTCTATATTCAGGGGGTTCTGTTGTTTTGACGAAGGCAGGTTGGTGGTGCTGTTCAATGGATTTCAAAAGAAAACCCAAAAAACGCCGAAAACGGAAATTGATAAAGCCGAAAAACTGAAGGTAGCCTACTTTAAAGAAAAATATGATGGAAAAGCAACGTAACAGCACCACCACGTTTGAATCGCATCTAGACGCGCAGTATGGTAAG
>DATGXZ010000024.1:0-5155 GCA_035298445.1 Flavobacterium sp. | reverse complement strand
CAATTACCGGGCCGACAAGTTCATTGTTTATCGAAATGGCAGCCAAGTCGGCCAAAGGAACAAAAATCGGTATCCCAATCAGCAATACCGAGAACGTCGGCAGTCGCTCGTTTATCCATTTCCTGAGTCCGAAAGAAAAGTACAACCTGCAGAACGGCTTAGGCAGCACGCGGCGCTACGACGGACTCGAATTGCAGTTCGACCTCGACATCACGCCTGACGCCGAGATAGAGGTGATCCTCGATCGGGAAACCGGCCACGGCATGCGAGGTAGGGGTAACGGAACGCTGTTGCTCGAGATCAATACGCTGGGTAAGTTCAATATGTATGGTGACTACCAGGTATATGAAGGCGAATACAACTTTAAGTATAAAGGACTGTTCGACAAACGGTTTACAGTAAAGAAATACAGCTCGATTACATGGGAAGGCGATCCGATGCGGGCGCGCCTCAACTTGGAAGCTACCTACAAAACCTCGGCGAACCCGTCTATATTATTGGAGAATCCGTCGGTAAACAGGAAGGTCGATGTATTGGTAGGTATCATCATCACCGGAAACCTGGCGAGTCCTGAACCCGATTTCAGCATCAATTTCCCGAATATGAATTCGGTGCTTCGCAGCGAGATCGAAAGCAAACTTAACGATAAAGACATCCGCCAGACACAGGCCCTGACGCTTTTGAGTACGGGTGGTTTCATGAGTAGTGATGGCGTCAACCAGAGTGCCATCGTGAACAACGTCGTCGAAACCGGAACGGGGCTGTTTGGTGACATCTTCCAGAGCAAAGACGATAAGTTCCGCGTAAACCCGTTCCTCGAAACGGCCGAACGCACGCCGGGTTACGAATCGAATGGTGCAGTGGGCTTTACGGTATCGTCTCAGATCAACGACCGCATCACCGTGAATGGTAAGGTCGGGGTACCAGTGGGAGGCCTCAACCAGTCGGCGGTGGTAGGCGATGTGGAAATACAATATCGGGTAAACGAAGACGGCACGATGAACCTACGCTTCTTCAACCGCGAGAACGACATTAATTATTTAGGAGAAGGAATTGGGTATACGCAAGGTGTCGGTGTGACGTACCAGGTCGATTTTGATACCTTCCAGGAATTGGTTAAGCGGATTTTCGGTACCAAAACCGTCGAGAAAGCGCCGGCCAAAAAACAGGAAGAGGAAGAAGAACCAAAAGTGCCCGAAGGCATGCACTTCAACACCCCGGAGGAGAGCCGTAAAAAGAAGGAAACAAAGCGGAACTGAGACTTCAAATCCCTTACTAAATAAGGCAATTCCAAAAACTTATCAACGAAAACGATTGAAATACGCCGCATTGCCAATTTGGGAAAAATGCAACATGTGACGTATGCAATATTTGCTACTTTAGCATTTTCAACACCAAAAAAATGTCAAAACAAATCAAACGGATTGGTGTCCTGACCTCCGGTGGCGACTCGCCGGGAATGAATGCCGCTATCCGTGCCGTGGTTCGTACATGTGCGTTTCATGGCGTCGAATGCGTCGGCATTTACCGTGGCTATCAGGGGATGATCGAAGGCGACTTCAAGGAAATGGGTCCCCGTAGCGTCAACAACATCGTCAACAAAGGCGGTACCATCCTGAAATCAGCCCGTTCAAAAGACTTCCGCACGCCGGAAGGACGCCAGAAAGCCTACGAAAACCTTCAAAAAGCCGGTATTGACGCTTTTGTCGTCATCGGCGGGGACGGCAGCTTCACCGGCGCCGAGGTTTTCAGTTCTGAATTTGATTTTCCTGTAATGGGAATACCGGGCACCATCGACAACGACATCTACGGTACAAGTCATACCCTCGGTTATGACACCGCCCTCAACACGGTTGTGGAGGCCATCGACAAAATTCGCGATACGGCCAGTTCCCACAACCGTCTTTTTTTTGTGGAAGTCATGGGCCGCGACGCAGGGCACATCGCCCTTAACGCCGGTATCGGGGCGGGAGCGGAGGAAATACTTATCCCTGAGGAAGACCTCGGACTCGACCGCCTGCTCGATTCCCTCAAGAAAAGTAAGGCGTCCGGAAAATCGTCCTCCATCGTCGTGATTGCCGAAGGCGACAAAATCGGGAAGAACGTCTTCGAACTCAAAGACTATGTCGATGAGAACATGCCGGAATACGACGTGCGCGTTTCCGTGCTGGGCCACATGCAACGCGGCGGTGCTCCTTCCTGTTATGACCGGGTATTGGCCAGCCGACTGGGCGTAAAGGCGGTGGAATCGATCCTGGAAGGTAAAACCCGCTACATGGTGGGCGTACTCGAAGATAAAATTGCGCTTACACCGCTCGAACAGGCCATCAAAGGAAAAAGTGAGATCGACCGCGAACTGCTTCGCGTTTCCGACATCATGTCAACATAAAAACCAGTAACAACTTTAATAGTTTCAGTAATGTCAAAGGTAAAATTAGGAATTAACGGTTTCGGACGCATCGGACGTATCGTCTTCAGGGAAACCTTCAATAGGGATAATGTAGAAGTGGTGGCCATCAACGATTTGCTGGATGTTGACCACTTGGCGTATCTCCTTAAATACGACTCAGTGCACGGGCGTTTCAAAGGCGACGTGGAAGTAAAAGACGGACAACTTTTCGTCAACGGACGCAACATCCGTATTACGGCGGAGAAAGATCCGGCTGTCTTGAAATGGGATGAAGTAGGTGTTGACGTCGTGGCAGAATGCACCGGTATCTTCACCGAAGTGGCAAAAGCCGAAGCACACCTTCGCGGTGGCGCCAAAAAAGTAATCATTTCAGCACCATCAGCAGACGCGCCGATGTTCGTAATGGGAGTGAACCACACCAAGGCTACGGCAGCCGATACCATCGTATCAAACGCGTCGTGTACTACCAACTGTCTGGCACCGCTGGCGAAAGTACTGAACGACCATTTCGGTATCGTGGAAGGACTTATGACAACGGTTCACGCGACGACAGCGACGCAAATGACCGTAGACGGACCGTCACGCAAAGATTACCGTGGTGGCCGTGCAGCACTCCTCAACATCATCCCGGCTTCTACCGGCGCTGCAAAAGCAGTAGGAAAGGTAATTCCGGAACTGAATGGCAAACTCACCGGTATGTCAATGCGCGTGCCGAATGCCGACGTTTCCGTAGTCGACCTGACCGTAAAACTGGGCAAGGAAACCAGCTACGAGGAAATCATGAAGGTCTTGAAAAACGCATCGGAAACCGACTATAAAGGTATTCTGGGCTATACAGAAGACGATGTGGTATCGCAGGATTTCATTGGCGATTCGCGAACTTCTATCGTCGATGCGAAAGCCGGTATCGGACTCAACTCGACCTTCTTCAAAATCGTATCGTGGTACGACAATGAATACGGCTACTCCAGCAAACTAATCGATCTTTCGGTTCATATCGCCGGACTCGTCTAACAAAATAAGAATCCCGTCGGTGCGTGTCACACGGCGGGATTCTTTTTATCTTTCAACCGTTTCGCCTCTCAAGTGCCGTGCTATTCGGCCAGGTGGAAGGGGAACCCAACCGACTAATCCAACCAAAACAAATGAAGTTATTAGTAGACAGCGGCTCGACCAAGGCAGATTGGATCGCCATCGACGACGCCGGAAAAGTACTCTTTACCACGCAATCACTCGGTATCAATCCGGAAGTATTGGGTAAAGATCAGGTCATCGCCCGCCTGGAAGACCGTTTCGACATTTCACACAACCGCAAGAGCGTTTCCAATCTGTATTTCTACGGCGCGGGTTGCGGTACCGACCGGATGCGTGATTTTTTAGCGGGTATTTTCAAGGAGTATTTCCCGAATGCCGACATTTCGGTACAGGAAGACACGTATGCTGCCGTATATGCTACGACACCCCGTGGCCAACAAGCCATCGTGTCGATTCTCGGAACCGGATCGAACTGCAGTTATTTCGACGGTGTCGTGTTGCACCAGAAAGTACAATCGCTTGGCTATATCGCCATGGATGATTGTTCGGGGAACCAATTCGGACGCCACCTCATCCGCGGCTATTACTTTAACAAGATGCCGAAAGAACTCGCAACCGAATTCGAAAAGGCCTACGATCTCGAGCCGGATACGATCAAGCACCATCTGTATAAGGAACCAAACCCGAATGCCTATCTGGCGACGTTCGCGAAGTTCCTTATCCAACACAAAGACCACGAATGGTGCCAGCGAATCATCCGTTCGTGTATGGAGGATTTCACGGAGTTCTACATTAAGCAATATCCAAACCATAAAGACGTGCCTGTGCACTTTATCGGTTCTATTGCGTTCTATCTAAGGGAAGAACTCAAAGAAGTGCTCGACGCACATGGCATCCGACTCGGAAATGTGTTGCGTCGCCCGATTGACGGACTCATCGCCTATCATTCCATTCCACCTGAATAGGAAAGGAGAGGGTGTATCAAAAAAAGAAAAGCTGTCGAATTACCGGCAGCTTTTCTTTTTTATGAATACGGTTGATCCAAACCGGATGATCACGTTAAAATACTGGGGTTATACCGCAGCGATCATGGAGATTTCGACGTTTACGCCCTTAGGCAATCCTGCTACCTGAACGGTTTCACGGGCGGGAGCTGTAGCGTCGTCGAAATATTCCCCGTATACGGCATTGACGGCGGCAAAGTCCTGCATGTCCATAAGGAAAATAGAAGTCTTGACAACGTTCGGAAAGTCGGTGCCGGCCGCATGCAATACCGCCTTCAGGTTTTCCATGACAAGACGGGTTTCTGTCGCGATATCGCCCGTTCGGAGTTCCATCGTACGGGGGTCAAGCGCGATTTGTCCGCTGGTGAATACGAAATTCCCCATTTTTACAGCCTGGCTGTAAGGCCCGATGGGCGCGGGGGCATTTTGGGTGGTGATGATTTGTTTTTCCATATTATCGAACGACACTATCTGGTGGTCGGCGTTTTTCCCATTTGACATCGCTGAACATCCCGGATTTGATTCCGATGAAAAAGCCCCAGGAATTATAAGGACCAAGTGGCACCCAGGTGAAATCCATCCGCCAACTTAGCAGGTCGCGTTCAAAACGGAACTGCGTGAACGTCACGCCTTTCTGAACGAAGTCGTAGCCAGACGAAATGCCGACTTTCCATCGTTTGCCCAAATCGACATTACCAGAGGCCAT
>DATGXZ010000023.1:0-3800 GCA_035298445.1 Flavobacterium sp. | reverse complement strand
AGCCTTGAGGGCGGGCGAGGACCGGGCGGTTAGGGTATTGAAGCAGATCGCGGCCGCCGATCGACGGTTCCAGGCGCGCCTTACCCGGCGGGAGCCGATGGCCTGACCGGCCACCGGGGTGGGTGCCGGGCCGACAGAAGCGCGGCCAGCTCGAGCCGCCTTCCGTCGTTCCCGCGACCGGACTCCGCATCGAGCGCACAGACGCGGCGATGCGTCCCCCCGTCTGTCCGCATCCGGCTTACAGGTGGATGACCTCGCCATAGGCATCGGCAGCCGCCTCCATGATGGCTTCGCTCATCGTTGGATGCGGGTGGATCGACTTGATGATCTCGTGTCCGGTCGTTTCCAGTTTCCGTGCTACAACCGCTTCCGCGATCATATCGGTTACGCCGGCGCCAATCATATGGCAACCCAGCCATTCGCCGTATTTGGCATCGAAGATGACTTTCACGAAACCGTCGGGTGTGCCGGCCGCTTTCGCTTTTCCGGATGCAGAGAACGGGAACTTACCGACCTTCAATTCGTATCCTTTTTCCTTCGCCTGTTTTTCGGTGAGTCCAACCGAAGCGATTTCCGGCGTAGCATATGTACAACCCGGAATATTGCCATAGTCGATCGGATCTACATGCAGGCCTTTGATTTTCTCTACGCAGGTAATACCTTCCGCAGAGGCTACGTGGGCAAGGGCAGGCCCCGGAACCACGTCTCCAATGGCGTAGTAGCCCGGTACGTTGGTACGGTAGAACTCGTCTACGGTTATTTTATCGCGGTCGGTTTTGATGCCCACTTCTTCGAGCCCGATATTTTCGATGTTGGTTTTGATACCCACGGCCGACAATACGATATCCGCTTCGAGCACTTCTTCGCCTTTCGCTGTTTTGACGGTGGCTTTCACGCCGGCGCCGCTGGTGTCGACTTTCTCTACCGACGCATTCGTCATAATAGTGATACCCGCTTTTTTCAGTGAACGCTCGAACTGCTTCGAGATATCCTCATCTTCCAACGGAACGATGTTCGGCAGGTATTCCACAATGGTAACCTGGGTGCCCATCGAGTTATAGAAGTGGGCGAATTCGACACCGATGGCGCCGGATCCCACTACGATCATCGATTTCGGTTGTTCCGGAAGCGTCATCGCCTGGCGGTATCCAATAACTTTCTTCCCGTCCTGTGGCAGGTTCGGAAGTTCGCGTGAACGGGCACCGGTAGCGATGATGATATGGTCAGCCGAGTACTCGGTTTCTTTTCCGTCTTTGGTTACGCCGACTTTTTTTCCGGGCTTCACTTTCCCCGCTCCTTCGATGACATCGATTTTATTCTTTTTCATCAAAAACGTCACGCCTTTGCTCATGCCATCGGCTACGTTTCGGGAGCGCGAAATGACCGCGCCGAAGTCTTTGTCGAAATCGTTGACCTTGAGTCCGTAATCGGACGCGTGCTTCAGGTAATCGAACACCTGTGCCGACTTCAGCAACGCTTTTGTCGGGATACAGCCCCAGTTAAGGCAAACGCCGCCCAGGCTTTCTTTCTCGACCACAGCGGTCTTAAAGCCCAGTTGCGAGGCACGGATTGCCGTTACATAGCCGCCAGGGCCACTTCCTAAAACAATTACATCGTATTTCATGTTCGTGTGATTTGCAAATTATTTGGCGCTACGAAAGTAACGATTAATTGGCGAATGGCAAGTTGGGGGAGAGGGTTGGTGGTTGATAGTTGAGGGTTGATAGTTCATGGTTGATAGTTCATAGTTCATAGTTCATAGTTCATAGTTCATCGTTGATGGTTCACGGTCGCTGGGCCGAGTGTCATCTGAGGTGAAGCCTCTTGTCACCTGTTCTTACCACTGCCTACTTTCCACTGCCTACTTTCTCCGCCTACTTTCTCTTGCCTACTTCCTACTGTCAACTGTCAACTGTCAACTGTCAACTGTCAACTGCCCACTGCCTACTGACAACTAACTCCTTCACCCCGTCTGCCGTTCAATCTCAAACTGTGCGTAATACAAGTTTCGATATACCCCTTCCTCACGATTCAACAGTTCGGCGTGTGATCCTTCCTCGATGACCAATCCTTTATCCATTACCAGGATTTTGTCGGCTTTCACGATGGTAGCCAGACGGTGCGCGATCACAATAGACGTGCGGCCTTCCGTCAGTTTTTCTGTTGCGTTCTGGATCAGTTCCTCCGTATGCGTATCCACCGATGAGGTGGCCTCGTCAAGGATCAGGATACCGGGGTTGCTGACGTAGGCCCGCAAAAACGCAATAAGCTGGCGCTGGCCCGACGACAGCATCACGCCGCGTTCCTTCACATTGTAATTATAACCGTTCGGCAGGTTCATGATGAAATCGTGTACACCGATCTTCCGGGCGGCCGATACGACTTGTTCCATCGTGATGGTCGGGTCGTAAAGCGTAATATTGTTGAAGATGGTATCCGCAAAAAGGAACACATCCTGCAGCACCACTGCAATTTGCCGTCGCAACGAATCGAGGCGGTAATTCCGGATGTCTTCGCCTTCTATCGTAATGCGGCCGGAATTGAGTTCGTAAAAACGGTTCAGCAGGTTGATGATGGTCGATTTTCCCGCTCCGGTGGCGCCTACGATGGCTACGGTCTGGCCCGGGACGACCTTAAAACTGATTCCTTTGATGATCTCTTCGTCCGGGTTGTATCCGAAACGGACGTTCTCAAACGTGATCGTTCCTTTAAAGTCGGGCGCTTCCAACTGACCAACATCCTGAATCTGGTCGTCGGTATCGAGGATGTCAAATACGCGGTTCGCGGCAATCATCCCCATCTGCATCTCATTGAATTTATCGGCGATCTGCCGCAACGGGTTGAACAGCATGCCGATAAACATGGTATAGGTGGCCAATTCAGGGAAGTCGGTCGTCGTGTCACCCAGTGCAATCAACAGCCCGCCATGCCACACCACGAAAGCCAGGGTAAACGACGAGACAATATCGGCGATAGGGAAGAAGATGGAGTTGTAGAGGATAGTTTTGATCCAGGCGACATTGTGTTTTTGGTTGATGTCGCTGAACTTCTGTGCTTCGATTTCCTCGCGGGTGAACAACTGCACGATTTTCATGCCCGTAACGCGTTCCTGCACAAAGGTGTTGATCGCGGCCACCTGGGTACGCACTTCCTCAAAGGCCACTTGCATTTTGCGTTGGAAGATGCGGGTGACGTAGAGCAGAAACGGCATCACCGCCACCGGAATCCAGGCGAGCTTCCAGTTCATGACAAAAATGACGATCAATACCACAACCATTTTCAACAGGTCGCTTAGGATCATGAAGAGTCCCTGGCTGAAGATACGGGCGATAGCCTCTATATCAGACACCGTCCTCGTAACCAATTGTCCTACAGGCGCCAAATCGAAATACTTCATCCGAAACTTCAAGATGTGGTCGAAAAGTTTCACCCGTATGTCGCGAATGATTTCCTGACCCAATTTGTTGGCCAGGAACACAAAGTAGAACTGCGCGAACACTTCGAGCAACAACAAGACGGCAATACCGCCACAGAACAGTTCCAATCCTTCGCGCCGGCGGTGCTGCAGGAAAATCTCAATAACGAACCCCATGGCCCACGGGCGGGCGGCGGCAAATCCGGCCAGCGCGATGGCCCAGAAGATGACGCCGTAATACAACGTCCGATAGGGCGCCGTATACACCATGATGCGTTTAAAAACTTTTGTATCGAATGCTTTTGCTTTCATATCATTTCAATATTCGACCTTCACCAGTGAAAGTCCGTGTGCCGGCACCGAAAAACCGGCCCGTCCGCGGTCG
>DATGXZ010000022.1:0-12461 GCA_035298445.1 Flavobacterium sp. | reverse complement strand
GGGCAGGCCTGAATTTAGGTTGCCGTTTATCTGTTGATGTAAATCCAGCCCGTCAGCTGGTCGCCTTCCGCCGTCTCTATAACATAAAAATACGTAGCCGAAGGTAACGTCTCTCCTCCTGCAGATTGACCTCTCCACTGGTTGGTGTAGTTCGCATACTCATACACCTGGGTGCCATAACGATTGAAAATCGTCAACTTACTGACATTATAACCACTCAGATCAAACGTGTCGTTCTTACCATCTCCATTCGGAGAAATACCACGCTGGATGCCGCAGGCGATGATCAGTTCCGATTCAGAAGCTGTCTCCGTACATCCGTCGGCTGTTGTGACCGTAACCTGGTAGGTACCTCCTACTGTCGCGATGATCACAGCAGGATCGGCTGTAGGCTGCACACCTGGACCAGTCCACGAGTAAGTCGCAGTCGCCGGGTCGAACGAGTTGTTCACCGGTTCAGCACGGAACCTGTAGGCTCCGTCCTCGCAACCATGAATCACAACCACACCAAAAGATGGAATAATTGTCACCTGAGTCGACGTTTGATAGGTATCGCAAGCACCGTTGGCTGGCAAGGTATAGAAGATCGTGTATATGCCGCCGCTGCTGGCAGACGGATTAATTTCACCAGTGGCCGTATTGATAGTAAGGCCTCCTGATGCACTATACACACCTCCGGCCGGAGCAGTATTTGTCGGCAACTGCGCGGCCGCATCACTACAATAGCTGCTGCTCGAATAGTTGATAGTGCCCGTATACGCTTCCGTAACAGTCAGTGTAAACTGTTGACTGTCGCCGCCACAAGGCCCATTGTTCGGAATCGTGTTCGTAATCAAATAGACCCCTGCATCAGAGTTAGCCAGATCAATCGCACCTGTAGCAGCGTTGATTGCAAGACCTGCCGGTGACGCCGTGAAGGTGCCCGCGATCGTACCGGTCGCCAAAGACGGTGTTATCTGGCCTCCATCCGTACAATAGGATGCGGAAGGATAGCTAAAGACCGCGCCAAACTGTTCGTAGAGGGTCAGGCTAAACATAGCCACATCTTCCAAACAACCGCCGCTCACAGCCCGCGTATTTGTAACCGTATAAGAGCCCGGGGCACTCGCACTGAGGTCGATGGTACCCGTTGCCGGATCAATCACAAGACCGGCTGGCGTTGCGGTAAACAAGCCCGCTGCACCGGTGGTAAAGATCGGTGATGGATCTGCCTCCGTTTTGCAATATTGGGTCGAACCATAAGTGAAATCAGCTACTTGCTCGAGTGACACGATAATGGTCACCGGATCGCTTACTACCTCATCACACTCACCCGAAGCCGGAATGGTATTGATAATTGTATACGTCCCTTCGGCGCTGGACGCAAAGGTAATTACACCTGTGTTCGGATCGATATCCAACCCGGCAGGCGTAGCAGAGAATTGTCCTGCTGTACCCGTCAAGACCGGACTTACCGGGGAAGCCGATGTACAGTAATTGGTTTGCGGATATGTGAAGGTCGCAACTGGTTTCGGTGTAATCGTTACTCCAAAGGTTGCTTCTACGTCAATACATCCGTCCACACCTGCAATAAAATTCTTCACGGTGTATGCCTGTGGCGTACTGGCCATGATGTCTATCTCGCCCGTAGCAGGGTCGATTACAAGACCATCCGGCGTAGCAGAGAACACGCCTGCCGTTCCTGTAACAGTTGGAGAAACGGTCGCAGGGGTTCCGTCCTGACAATAGGAAGCAGATCCGTATGAGAAGGCTGGGTCTGGCAACGGATTCACAACCAAATTAACAGGTACTACAGCATAACATGTTGACAATACAACGCTTTCCACGCGGACATAAACCGTTTGGGACCATTGTGTCGTTGTTTCAAAAGGTATAGATGTATCAATTGATCCGGTATCGCCTCCGGCAGTTGTAGAGTCAAGATGATAGGTTACCACGTAATCGGCAGGATTAAGGTCTCCTAAAACCGCCGGGGTGATGGCTGTCAGGTCGAAAGACCCCAGTCCGTCACGCGAAATATCATCGCAAATCACAACATCTGCCGGGGTATCCGCGTCAACGGCTGGTCCCAGGGTTACGACAATCGTATCCTCTTCAAATGTAAAGCCGCAACGACCGCGCACTTTGTAAATACCTGATTGCGTTGCTGTGAAGGTAGAAGATGTCGCTCCTGGAATCGGAGTACCATCATTGTATGTCCACTCAAATTCAACAGGCGTGAATTCAGGTGCAATTCCGATAAGCGCACTCAGCTCAACGCTTGGTTGTCCACAGACGCTTATGTCGTCTCCCAGGTTCACACCACAACAAGAAGTCGTGGCCGCATCCGGATCGGAAATATTGGTTTGCGCGATACTAATCTGACCCGCGGTGTTTGCAAAGTTCGTTACCAGTACCACGTAGTATTGACCGGGTTGCGCATTCTCGATGGTCAGCGTCTCAACAGGGGCGCCGCTGTAGCTACAGTCGACGACGTTTCCTGCCGGATAGAAATCCGGATTGGTCGTGTTGTTCGGACACGGTGGATTACATGGCCCAAATACAATCTGGTCACAGCTTTCAGGGTCGGTGAAAGGACCCCACGCCACGAAATCGACGTCAAGTGGTGTACCTGATTCGACACCCGTTTCATAGTCGATCTGGGTGTTCTGGCGAATGGTGAACAAAAGGGTTCCGCTACCGTCCACTTTGAGAATGTGGTAGGTTGGGTTCGGTGCCGTGAAAAGACAGGCGATCTGGCCCGGGCTTGGAAGTCCTGTGCTGTTATCATATACATCCGGGGCGGTTACCGGCTTAGCGCACAGGGTGACGGCATTCTCGCAAGTAGAAATACCTTTCACGCACACGTCAAATGTCACCACCTGTGGGGCCGTGCTGTTTGACCATACCCTTACATAATAGGTCTGGTTGACAACATATGTCGTATTCAGGTTCGTCAGGCCGTTCGCGCACTGCTTGAGTGTCAGTGCACCGCAACTTCCGGAATAAATCGCAAAATTAAGGTCAGCCGTCGTCCCCTGGATATTGAGAATATCGATGATCTGTGTGGTCTGCTCGGCTACGAAACTGAACCACACGTCGTCGTTCTCTGTTCCGTTACAAGTGTTCGCCGCACCCGTCGACGCCGTAGCGCCAATGAGGTTCCCCTGAACCGTTTGGAAACATTGACCTGTTTCATTTACTATCAATGGGATCGCATTCGGACACTCGTCATTGGTGCCTGGAGGTGGTGGCGTTCCGACACACACGCTGAACGATGCCCAGTTGTTAGCGCCGCCTGACGTGTATACCCGTATATAGTATGTATTTCCAACAGTAAGACCTGTTGCCACACTCGAATTATCATCCGAACAATACAAGTTGGTGAGCGTACCATCGCATGATCCCGAGAAAACGTTGTGGTTGATATTCGACGCTGCGGCCGGTGTCCCTACAATGTTAAGAAGGTCAATTGTTTGGATGTTATTGGTTGCTACGAACGAGAACCATACGTCGTCGTTTGAATTCCCGCATCCTGCGCCGTTGATGATAGGCCCGGACGATGTCGCACCAAGTGTGTTTCCGACTGTATTCAAGGCTGGATTACAGGTCCAATCCGGATTGACCGTCAACGGAATGGCATTCACGCACTCGTCGTTGACTGGTTTGGTGATGAAATTCCCAGGACCTGTTCCGGCTGGAGCACCGGTAACCGGAATCGTCCACGTACTGGTAGAGGTAGACGAACAGATGGCCCGCACATAGAACACATAGGCTGTACCTGGCGTAAGTCCGGTCAACAGGAAGTTAGTATTCGTATCTGCAATGAAATATGGAAATACACCTGTTACAGGAGAACCGTTCACTGGCAGTGCAGATCCTACTGGCACGGCGTATACCTCCCATTGTGTAGCGGTTCCATTTTCTGTCCATGAAATGGTAGCTGTTGTCTGTGTCGGAAGCGTAGTCGTTGACGCGACAAGGTTTGTTGGCTTCGGACATGCCGGCGGATCACACTCTGCCACGCTCGCATAAACGCTGGTCAGTGGTGTGCCTGTACCCGGTTGATACGTATACACGATGTCGTTATACGGGTTGACCACCGAGAAACCTATTTCTTCCGGATTCGCACCCGCTATACTCCAGAATACGTCAAATGGGATGTCGTCGCAAAGGGCCACGTTTACCGAAGTCGGACCTGCACCGTTTGCCAAGTTAAGTGTGGCGACCACGATACAGTTTTGGCGTACCTGTAGCCTGCTGGCGCCCCATCCGTTTGCACCCGTATCGGTAAGAAGGAAACGGTAGTTACATTTGTCGGCCGCATCACACGTCGTGGTGTTGAAGTTCACAGGTCCTGTCCACGTACTCTTATCGTCGCCCGGACAAACCGTACGGATGTATACGTAGTAGATCGTGGCCTGTGTAAGTCCTGGGATGGTGTAGCTATAAGGACCCGGAGGTGTTCCGGTTACGTCCGCAATATTTACCGGATACACGGTGCCTTCCGTCGGGTTTACACCCGGTGCGGCAGGAGGAGTCGCACAACCCGGAATAAGAAGAATCTCCCAGTTGGTGTCGGTTCCCGTGCCAGGCGTCCAGTTTACGGTTACCGAGTTCAAGGTCGGAGCGGTTGCCGTAAGGCCCGTCGGTTTCGGACACGTAGGAAGCGTCGTAAAGTTGGTACACACCCAATCCGGCGTAGTAAAGTCACACTGTACGCGAACACACACCTGATAGGCGTTGTCGGGCGTCAGCGGCACAATAGTCGTGAACGGATTGGACGTAATATCGTCATATGTCGGCACGGTCGCATCATCAGGTGCCGGTCCTGCACCGGGTCCGATGAAGATATCCCAGGTGTCGGTTCCGAGCGCCGTCCAGTTGATCTGTGCGCCATTGGTAGTAATGTTGCTGACCGAAAGGTTGATCGGGAACGTGTTACAGGTGGTCGCCAAACATGTGGCGCTGGTCACGCCTGAATATACGGTTTGGTTAACACCACTCACACCTGCCGGCTTGAGGAAGATCGCCTGACCGGCTGAATTGAGGATGGTGAGGATACACTGCTGCGGTTGCGTTCCCGCTACGCTCCACAACACACTGAAGGGTTGTCCCGGACAAAGCTGTACGGCTACGTCAACGGGGCCTGCTCCTGCATTGTATGTCGAGCCAATCGTTGAAATCACGGCGTTGTTTTGTATAATCTGCATCCGGGCACCGTTCCAGCCGTTGTTGGCAGAGTCCGTCATCCGGAAAGTGTAGGTACACTTATCGGCGTCGTTACACAATGGCGTCGTAAAGGTACACGGACCGTACCAAATGGTAGGCTGGCCCTCGCATACACCCTGTATCCAATACTCATACACCACACCACCCTGAAGGCTGGTCGCGTTATAGGTAGGTGCACCACTTACCGCTACTCCCCCTGTTGTCGGAATCGGCGAAGAAGCCGGTTGTACCAACACATTCCATTCTGTAAACGCACCCGACGTAGTCGCACCGGCTGTCCAGTTTAGGGTTGCCGAGTTAGCGGTTATATTGGTCGCGGCGGCACATCCCGGAGCGGTCGTAACGGTACACGTTGGAGGTGGAGGTGTTACGCACTGCAATACCATATCGTAGGCTACGTTTGTAACGGCAGCCGTCGAGGAGATGACAATATAATAGGTAGTACCGGCGGTAACATCAAAATTGAACTGCCGGGGGTTTCCGTTGTTATTGGCCGCACCCGCGATACAGTTTACTCCAATATTGGCGCAGCTCGAATAGACGAACACACCTGAGTTACTCTGAACCGGGTCCATAAACAAGTTGACCTGACCTGTCGTAGTGGCTGTATAAGCGTAAACTACCTCTGGTCCGGCCATATAGTTAGTCGTTGCAGGCGTGGCGCCGCAAAGCGAGCCGGCCGCAGGCGACTGGATGGTGTCGAAATCATCTCCATAATCCTGTGTGTTGCCGGATACCTGAACGGCACATCCCGTTAGTGGGATAGCGCAGGCGCACACCGAACCCGCGGGAGTGGTCAGGAAGTTCGACGGCCCTATCCAGGCACTGGTGTTGTCGGCGCTACACACACTACGTACATAATACGAATAGTTGGTTCCGGGGTTTAGGTTGGTTGGAACGTACGAATTGGTGTTAACCGTCACCGCAGACGATTCTAAAATAGGATCGCCTTCCGGAACAATAACAACTTGGTAAGACGTTACGCCGGCAGCGGCAACCCACGATAGTGATACACCATTACAGGTGGCAGAGCTTGACGTAAGTTCTGTGGGCGGGGCACACTTCTGCACCAGGCTCACAGCGTCAATCAGGAACCGCTCACCGGTACGTGCAGGCGTCGGCTGCGTGTACTCACGAACGAACGCGATGTATACGGTCTGGCCATATAAAGACGGTGCGAAGTCGACCGTGCGAAGGTCGAAGTCGGTGACATCGCCATCGTCAAAATCGTTCAGTTCCGCTTCGGTCCATGCCTGGGCCACGGAAAAGGATCCAATGTTGCTTTGGGTGGCGTCGGTCGAGACCATCACACGGAACTTCGTGTTTACGTCACCAATCTGGAACTGGCGCACATAAAAACGAAGCTGGCCATTCGTTGGAATGACCAGTTGCGGACTGATCAGCCAGTCCTCTTCGGTGTTACCCGCCCCGATATTCTCATTGTTGATGTAGGCCGAGATATTTCCCTGATACGGCGTGATCCCCGAAGGGTTCGCCTGCCAGGTGAAGCTGTTGCCGAGCCCGTTCGCGCCATTGGTTTTGATCCAGCCCGTCGGCGGCACGCCGCTCTCAAAGTCTTCCTGAGCCGAACCCGTTATCCAACAGGCCAGCAACAGAAAAAGAAAAATAATTTTTTTCATGGAAGGAGTTAGTTGTGGTTATAGATGTTTGTCTTTTACTTTTTGAAAAGAAACCCAAATTTAGGAATTTTTAAGACGTTGCTTACCGTAAATTAATATTTAACTTACATCCATCGACAACAGTCAGCGCCCGTTTTACCCTACCTGCGACCAACTGATTTCATTTGTTTACCTTTGTCGTTCACAGTTTGACATGTTAGAAAAACCCTCCATACAGATTGAAAAGACGGTCGTCGTCGGCATTGTTACCCAGGCTCAGGACGAGGAAAAACTACGCGAATACCTCGATGAACTCGAGTTTCTCACGCTCACCGCAGGCGGTACGGTCGTTAAACGGTTTTACCAGAAAATGGACAAACCAAACCCCAAGACCTTCCTCGGAACGGGAAAAATGGAGGAAATCGCTACCTATATCAAGCAACAGGCGGTGTCAACTGTCATTTTTGACGACGAACTCTCGCCTTCGCAGCAAAAAAATATCAGTAAGCTGCTCGATTGTAAGGTGCTTGACCGAACCAACCTGATCCTTGATATCTTCGCCCAACGCGCCCAGACATCGTATGCCCGAACGCAGGTTGAATTGGCACAATGCCAGTATTTATTGCCGCGACTTTCGGGGATGTGGACGCACCTTGAACGGCAAAAAGGGGGGATTGGCCTTCGCGGACCCGGTGAAACAGAGATCGAAACCGACCGCCGGATCGTTCGCGACCGTATTGCCTTACTGAAGGAAAAAATCCGGACTATCGACAAACAGATGGCCATTCAGCGAAGCAACCGCGGCGCGATGGTGCGTGTGGCACTGGTAGGATATACCAATGTCGGAAAGTCTACCTTGATGAATGCCATCGGGAAAAGTGATGTGTTTGTGGAAAACAAGCTGTTTGCCACCCTCGACACGACCGTACGGAAAGTGGTCATCAAGAATCTTCCTTTTCTTTTGTCGGATACCGTCGGATTCATCCGAAAACTTCCTACCCAATTGGTCGAGTCGTTCAAAAGTACGCTCGACGAAGTGCGGGAAGCCGACCTGTTGTTGCACGTAGTGGATATTTCGCATCCGGATTTTGAAGATCACATTGAATCGGTCAACCAAATCCTGGCTGATATCAAAAGCGCCGACAAACCGACCATCATGGTCTTCAATAAAATTGACGCCTATCGCCCGGAAGTCATCGAAGCTGATGACCTGATGACGGAACGCACGCGAAAACACTATTCTATTGAGGAGTGGCGTGGTACGTGGATGTCACGGGTTGGAAAAGACAACGCGCTGTTCATTTCCGCCACGAACAAACAGAACTTTGAGGAGTTTCGGGAACGTGTCTACGAAGCCGTACGAAGCATCCACATCACACGGTTTCCGTATAACAACTTCCTGTATCCCGACTATAAAGACGCGGTGGAGGAGTAACTTTAGTTGGTTTATATCCCGAAATTCACGCCCAGACCAAAGACTTGCCGGATCTGGAACCCCTGGAAGGCATTGTCATCGTATATCGCCTGGAACGAAAAGTTCGTCGATAAATACTTGTTGATTTTCATGATCACATTGAGCTGGTAATCGATGTCAACATTCTGGGGGTCTTCGAGGTAATTGCTATACAACGACAGGATATTCTCAAACGACACATTAGCCATAATGACCGCTTTGTAGTAGCCCGATGCGTGAAAACCAAGTTCATACCGCATCGACTTCCCCTGGTCAACCCCAAAGTAACTTCCGTCTACATAACCGGGGACGGAGGTGAAGGAATTATCGACGAAGGTCATTTTTGACGTCGCCGGTGCCAGATTAAATTTGAGTTCGTCGCTTTTCTTCCATAACATACCCGGACCGAACTGCAGGTAACCGGGTGACATAAAACGGGTATTTCCCGTCCGGACTTCAGCACCATTGGTGTCGGTTCCGTAGGTATAGCCCTTCGTAAACTGGGTGCGGAAATTGAGGAACGCGGAATAGAACCAATAGCCTGTAGCCTTCTTCCCTAAGAGGGAATTGAACTCGAGCCGGTCGTCGGTTTTCTTCTCAAACGGTGAATTGTTGGTCTTGACGAGTCCGTACGACGCAATCAGCTTGTTGTCCCAACTGACATCCCCCTTTTTATAGTTAAAGTCATAATTGACGTTTGCCGTACCCGACACGTTATTCTCGCCACCCGCCGCCCAGTTGCTGAAGGTCGACTGGTTGACGAGGATGGCGACGTTTCCTTTGGCCGTCCAGGCTTTGGTCGAATCGGCCGGGGTTTCTTGTGCGTAACTGCCGGCAACCATCGCCGTAAGCAGAAAAGTCAGGACTTTTTTCATCGTTTTTGTTTTTGTATACCGTTTACTTTGGTCGTTTGTAAAGCGGAACCGCCGAGCAGGCTTCGCCGAACATAATCGAGCGCGCCACCGGCTGCAGGAACCGCATCGCCTCTACGTAAGCCGCTTCGGGCACGGGTTTGTGCGCACATCCTTTCAAAATCAACGGTTTGTCAGTATAGGCCGTATAATCAAGTGTAGGCAACAGTTCGCGGTACAATGCGGTGTCGAGGTCTTCGAGGGTGCCGACGACCACTTTTCTTGCATACGGCATCACGTGAACGGCCACCAATGTCGCGGCCCAGGCCGGGATGATGGCATCGGTGCTGCATCCTATTGCCACATAATGGCCTTCGTATTGCGTCCAATCGTGTTCTTTCAGCGCCTCACGGAACGGCTTTTCCCGCAGCAGGAAACCTTCAAACAGCCACTGCGCGATATCGATCTGCGTCCGGACACCTTCCGGATAGTAATCCTCAAGGTCAAAAACCTCAAGTACACTCGCCGCGACTTTATTGACAATCTCATCCATCATCAAAGCATTCCCAGTTCGAGTTTGGCTTCTTCGCTCATCAGGTCTTTGCTCCAGGGCGGATCAAAGGTAATTTCCACCTCACAGCCGTTGACCGCATCGATCGACTTGATTTTCTGCTCGACCTCCTGCGGAAGCGTTTCGGCCACCGGACAGTTGGGCGATGTCAGTGTCATCAGGATTTTGACATCATTATCTTCGTTGATCATGACGTCGTATACGAGTCCGAGTTCGTAAATATCAACCGGAATCTCTGGATCGTAAATAGTCTTGAGCGTCTTGACGACGTTCTCCCCGAGATTGATGGTATCGTTGAATTCTTCCATTACACTTGTTTGGTTTCGTACGCCAGCGCGTATAGTTTGATTTGTTTAACCATGGATACCAGACCGTTGGCACGGGTGGGCGATAAATGTTCCTTCAGTCCGATGTCGTCGATGAAGGCAGTGTCGGCATTGACGATGTCGGACGGCGTTTGCCCCGAGAACACCCGTATCAGGATGGCAATGATCCCTTTCGTGATGATGGCATCGCTGTCGGCGGTGAACCACACACGGCCCTCGTGCGCTTCGGCATGAAGCCACACTTTTGACTGGCAGCCTTTTATGATGTGGTCGTCTGTGCGATAGATCGGGTCGATCAGCGGCAGGCTTTTCCCCAGGTCGATGATATACTGGTACCGTTCATCCCAGTCATCGAACATCGCGAATTCTTCGCGGATTTCTTCCTGTAAATCCTGTACGGTCATTCTTCTGTCTTTAGCGTAATAGCGATCAGCTTTTCTACCACCGGCGCGATTCCTTCCGGCGGAAATCCGTGGTCAAAAGGTTTTGACTCGTAGGACTGCCCGGCATACGTCACTTTCAGGTTTGCAATGGCAGCGCCGTCGTAAAAGCGTTTTTGGGTAGGATCCTTCATTTCCGGGATTTCCTTCAGGTTCACGCTCCCGAACGCGGTTACGAGTTCGTTCCAGTCGGCATCGGAAATGCGCACTTTCGTTCCTTCATCCGGATTATTGCGGTCTTTCGACACGATCGCTTCATGGTCTTTCAGCGTCACTTTGCGGAAGAACCCCCTGCTCGTAGCGGTGTATTCGACCGAAGCATTCTTCAGGTCCTGTTGCGCATTGTCCCCGCATCCTTTAGCGAGCATCAGTGAAAAAAAAGCGATTACGAGTGTCTTCATATCAAGCTAGCATTAGCGCCGCTTTCGAAACGGCCTCGACCATAAGGTCAATTTCTTCTTTTGTGTTATAAAACGAGAAGGAGGCGCGCACCGTGCCTGGCACGCAAAGGAATTCCATTACCGGCTGCGCACAATGGTGGCCCGTGCGCACGGCAATGCCTTTCTTATCAATGATCGCGCCAATATCATACGGATGTACCCCTTCAATATTAAACGAAATCACCGAGGCTTTGCGATCAAGGGATTTAGGTCCGTATAATACCACTCCGGGAATCTGTGACAGTCTTTCCGTCGCATACGCCAGCAACTCCCGTTCCTGCTGTTGGATGGCATCAAAGCCCACTTCATTCAGGTAGTCGACCGCCGTGCCCAGCGCGATACCATCCGCAATATTGGGCGTTCCGGCTTCGAACTTGTGGGGTAAATCGGCATAGGTGGTTTTGGCAAACGTCACTTCGCGTATCATCTCGCCTCCTCCTTTGTAAGGCGGTAATTTCTCGAGCCATTCTTTCTTCCCGTATAAAATACCGACACCCGTAGGGCCGCACATCTTATGCCCAGAAAACGCGTAAAAGTCGCAGTCGAGATCCTGCACATCAGGGCGTAGGTGCGGAACCGCCTGGGCTCCATCGACGAACACCGCGGCACCTACTGCATGGGCCTTCCGTGTCATGTCTTTCACCGGATTGATGGTGCCCAATGCATTTGAAATATGGTTGACGGCCACTAGTTTGGGGTGACCTTCGAGCAGCCGTTCGTATTCCGATTGAATGAGCTCACCATCCGCATCCATAGGAATTACCTTCAACACGGCGCCGGTGCGCTCACACAGCATCTGCCACGGCACGATATTACTGTGGTGCTCCATGGCCGACACTAAAATCGTGTCACCCGGACGGAGAAATGCGGTAAAACCATTGGCTACCAGGTTGACCCCTTCGGTCGTGCCCGACGTAAACAACACCTCACACTCAAGGGCGGCATTGAGGTGCAACTGGATTTTCCGTCGTGATGCTTCATAGGCATCCGTCGCCAGTTGGCTCAGCGTATGCACACCCCGGTGGATGTTGGCATTTATCTCGCGGTAATAGGTTGAAATCGCATCAATCACCACCTGTGGCTTCTGCGAAGTGGCCCCGTTGTCAAAATAGACCAAGGGTTTTCCGTTCACCTTTTGGGAGAGCAAAGGGAAATCGGCACGGATACGGCTGACATCAAACATCATTTGCATAGAATCATTCTATGCAAAGGTAGGTATTTTGCGTGGATGCAACGCCTCAACATCCCCTAACGATTCGTTATCTTTAGGACGAAAATCCTACCCATATGAAAAGTACCCATCGCAATCAACCGGATGCGTCTGCACGTACGGCTAAAAAAAGGAAGGCTTCCAAAATCATCCGCTACGGCGTGCTCTCGCTCTTGCTTCTATTGGCGGTGGCCGTGCTGTGGAATTACCCAAAACTCGACCTGATTTCGGGGTTTTCGGCTAAGAGCGTCGCCTCGGCGCACTTTCTTGACGGACGATCGGTCGACAGCATCAACCAAAGTGACAACGATATCAACCTGGTGCGTTTGGCACGCAATGC